>BNWE01000001.1 GCA_025998595.1 Alphaproteobacteria bacterium
TAGCGCTAAGTGTTCTCCTCGCGTCTCGGTTGAAAAATATGTTCCCAAAGCCTTTTCGACTGACTGAATAGATATGCGACGCAAAATATTCGAAAGCGTTGCAATTGCAGGAATCGAGTTCGAAAAAACCAATGATTCTCGAGATTTCTTCGGCAAACTTCTGCCACACATAACTATCCTTTTGAGACTCTTGTTACCGCTGGAAAGTCCAGCTGTAAGCAGGCGGAAAACACTCAATAATGTATGCCTACGACCTGATGGATTCCGCGGATCCTCTATACTTGAAAATATTTCTGTTAACGTTGCCATTCTCTTGCCTCTATAAAACTTATTAATACTTTATTACTTCTTGGGGAGAATTAAAAGACCCTGGGTATAGCGCCTCTCCGTAAAAAATATTTTGATTTTAACTACCAAAACATTCAATTGTGTGCTAGAAGATAGCCAGCAGCTTTTTACTGTGGAGCCTTTGATGTCATTAAATGATAACTCTGATAATAAAAAAGTTTCGATTCCCCAGACCATATGGATTTTGGGATTGGTTAGTTTCTTTTCCAATTCGGCGGCAGTCGTTATAACGGCTCTGACTCCTGAATTTATCATAAACGTGTTGCACTCTACTCCAGCAGCAGTTGGATGCATTAGAGGACTATCCGAGGCCATATCGTATCTGGTGAAAATGTTCTCCGGAGTTTTCAGCGATTGGCTGGGAAAACGCAAAATTCTCATTCTGATAGGATATCTGTGTGCCGCCTTCACAAAGCCAATGTTTGCCCTATCAAATGGGCTCGGCCTCTATGTGACCGCTCAGTTCCTAGAACGAATAACCAACGGTCTGAGAGATACTCCAAGGGATGCACTCATTGCTGACTGTGCTCCGAAGGAAGTAAAGGGCGATAGCTACGGCATACGCAATAGTTTTGCATACTTTGGATCTCTGGTGGGTTCTGTAGTCTGCGTTTTCATATTATCTAATTACAGTGGAACATCGGCCGATAGCATAAGACTCGTCTATATGATTGCGTCTCTTCCTATTTTTATTTCGGTACTTCTAATATATTTTGGCATCAAAGAACCAAAAGGCATAGTCCCCCTGAAAGATCGGAATGGATTTCCCATAAAAAAGTCAGACATCAAACAATTGGGCTCAAAATTTTGGTATTACATGCTTGTATGTTTTATTTTTATGTGCTCCAGATATAGTGAGGCGTTTCTGGCTCTTCGAGCAAAGGAAATCGGCTTGTCTCTCAAGTATGTGCCACTCATATTAGCTGTTATGTATCTATTTAATGCTCCAACATCGAAAATCGTTGGATCCTGGTCTGACAGGCGCGAGAGAAAAATATTCCTAGCCTTGGGGTTCTGCATGATGATGGCCTCCTGCATAATTATGGCTCTTGCAACCGAAATATGGCACGTATTTGTTGGAGCAGCCATCTACGGAATTCACTGGGGAGCAACTCAGGGAACCTTCTACGCCATGGTAACTGACTACTCTCCTCCACAAATAAAAGGCACATCAATTGGGATCTTCAATCTCGTCTACAGTGCGGGAATATGCGTTTCAAACTTGCTTACGGGATTATTGTGGACTCATAGCGGTGCAGATGTGGCGCTTGCAGTCAATGGTGCTATTGCATTTGTGGCGGCAATTAGCATAACGTTCGTGAAGCCAAATAAACAGAAAGTCGAGGTAAAATGAAAGAAGAAACAAGAAAAGTATTCGAATCGATGGATAATACGCTGGATTTGCTTCGGAGGTTTCTTTGACCCGGATGCGCTGGAAACCAAACTAAACGAGCTATCCGGACTTAGTGAATCTGAAGATCTGTGGTTGGATCCGGAAAAAGCGAAGTCTGTCATGCAGCAGAAGTCCAACGTGGAAGGCGACTTAAATAAATTCAAGAAAGCAGCAACGGATATCTCTGATTTGAAAATCATGCTGCAAATGGCTGAAGATGAAAACGATGAATCCACCGTAGCAGAAGTGGAAGCTGATATTTGCAAGCTTCACGAGTTCATGAAGATCTATCAGCTGGAGTGCTTCTTTTCCGGCGATGCGGATCAAAACAGCTGCTATCTGGAAGTACACGCTGGAGCCGGTGGAACAGAGGCACAGGATTGGGCTCAGATGCTGCTGCGCATGTACTACAGATGGGCGGAAGACCACAAGTACTCCGTCGAAATAATCGAAGAAAGCCCCGGAGAAGAAGCCGGCATAAAATCTACCACCATGAAAATCGATGGGAAAAAAGCGTACGGATGGCTAAAAAGCGAGTCCGGCGTTCATCGACTTGTCAGAATATCGCCGTTTGATTCCAACGCCCGTAGACATACGAGCTTTGCATCCATTGGCGTGTATCCGGTAATTGATGATTCGATAAATATAGAAATAATCGACAGCGATCTGCGCATCGACACCTATCGCGCGTCCGGAGCAGGAGGACAGCACGTCAATAAAACCGATAGCGCCATTCGCATTACGCATATTCCGACCGGAATAGTCGTCCAGTGCCAGATCGATCGCTCCCAGCATCGCAACCGCGCCATGGCCTTCGAAATGCTGAGGTCTCGACTATATGAACTGGAACTGAGAAAAAAAGAAGAGAAACTAAACGCCATTGATAAAAACGACATCGGATGGGGACACCAAATCCGCTCCTATGTTATGCAGCCGTATCAGATGGTAAAAGATCTGCGAACCGGATTCGAAAAAGGTAATGTGTCCGCCATACTGGACGGCGAAATCGACGAGTTCCTCCAGACATCCATTAGCGCAAGAGTCCTAACATGACAATCCGAGCCGGCGTAGCATATTTCCTGCGTTGCTACTGTTCTGCATTTGTGAGCTCAGTCTCTTTTTAGGTCGCCACTTGATGTACTTTCATATTGAACCCTAACTCCGCTCTAGTTTAGTATGCCTACACCGCTTTTGCCTGAATTTTCAGATTTTATTGTTGAGCAATATGCCGTTAATTAGGCGGTCTATATTTTTGCAGAAAATACTCAAAAATGAACCAAAAACACGATAGGCAGTATAAAATGAAGCGGGGTTAGGGATTGAACATGCACATATGTCAATAAAGCGTTGCATTTGCAATTTGACATAGCCAAACACAGAAATGCAACGCATAGGTTTTAAATACTCCAAAAGGAAACGTAGTAATTCCAACGTTACTACCGGAGTGTAAAATCTCCGAACAAAGCTTAAGCTCCCCCCGTCTTCTTAGGAGCTGCCTTCTTTGTAGCCACCGGTGCCGGCTCCTTCTTAGCTGGTGTCGCCGCTGGTGCCGGCGCCTTCTTAGCTGGTGTCGCCGCTGGTGTCGTCGTCTTCTTAGCTGCTGCCGCTGCCGTTGACGGTGTCGGTTTCGCCGTCTTAAGCGCTGCCTCCAGCTGCGTACTTAATGAATCTATCCTATCATTAGCTTCTTCCAGCTGCGTCTCTAATGATACAATCTTCTTATTAGCTGTTGTCAGATTCTTCTGTAGCGTAGCTACGTTCGTACTCAGTGCCGCTTTCTCAGTCTGTAGATCACCTACTACCCCAAAACTCTCTCCTTCTGCTGCCAATCTCGCAGATTCGCCAAGCGCATTTATGGTATCATAAAGATTATATATTGCCGTAAGAACTTTATCATCGCCAGTCTTTGAGCTTTCTGAACCCACTGCAGTTTGTGTTGGTCCATCTGGCCATTTACCACTAAGCTCACCCTTTTTGTCTGCCACTCCTTCATTTATCAAATCTCTACATGTCTCTGCGAATCCTTTACCAACTTCATCTACAAGAAGAGCTTCGGTGCTTGTCTTAACAAGCTTCCGTGCATCATCACAGTCAGGAACAATATCGTACTTTTTTCTTGCGTGCTGAATGGACTCCAGCGCAACACCAACCGATTTCCACCCCTTTTCGCAGGTTTCCACCAATCCTACAAGTGCCTTGTTGGTCTTATTGACTTTGTCAGTTCTGAACTTTTTTAGATCGGCAAGAAATTGCTTCTGGATTTTTATTGCAATATTTGCCTCATCGATGTAGTCTCCCTTCCCCTTATCCTTAGCATATCCGGCATTCTTAAAAAACGCAATAACCTCTGAGTTATTGTGTCCAAGCGTGGTTTTTGCGCCCGTTGTTCGCCCCTTAGCATCAAACAGTCCCGCATTTGCATCATCGACGCCAGCCATCAACATCATTGCGACAGCTGATCCTATTAATAACCTTTTCATTTTTCCTCCTATATAATGGTTAATGTAGTTAGTGTAACGATAAAAAGTTAAAGAAACGTTAACTTATAGAAGAAAACATAAAAAAACATCATTTTTTTTACAAAAGAAACAGATTGTCGAATCGCCTAAAATATGAGTATTTTTTGCAAAACATATGGTAGTTTTGAAAGAATTTCTAGAAAAACATTTATTACAACGACCAAAAATATGCAAGATTAAATTGAAAATGTAGGATTTTTTTTTCTGGCTCCATATACCACTTCGTGGCTCTGGATTGTAAGTAGAGGGTGCCCAAAACCACTAGTGCAGAGCTTTCCAAACTTGGCTCTCTAAATCTCCTGCCAGTTGTCTAAATAATGGGGGTCATGTGTTCTATCTGAGCGCGTTCGCCAAGCACCATATGCTTGTATAGCTTGAAAGTCCAGGGCTGTGCGTGCCTATTGAAAGTCCGCCCCTTCTTCTTGACAGGAGCAGATATCGATTTCGTTACAAAGCCGTTCTTCATCAGAATGTTCAAGATGCGTCCGACTGTGCTTTCGCTCATGGTTTGACCGTGCTCACGCCTCAAAATCATGGCGATTTTCCGCATGCCGTATGTCGGATTCTCTCGGCGAATCTTCAGCACCAATCCTCTCTGATGCTCTTCCCAGCAGCGAATACGAGTATGCTTTGGCCGTTTAGAAGATGGCGTCCACGTTTCCTGCAACATGCTCGCCAGAACCTTCCTGCGGAGATAATACGTCGCTCGCGATATACCAAGATCTTTTTGTGCTGCCTTCTCGCCAACCATATCTTTCAGCCTTTCACAGTCTTCTATTAGAGCCTTGATCTGATTAATAAGATCGTTTTCCTCTGTATTAATTCAGCAATTCGGTCTAAGATCATTACTGCGCAGATTGTGCATATCGGTCTCCTTTCGGTCTCCTTAAGGTTAATTTAAAATACTTCACCTATTTTGGAGACCTTTCACTTTCTTTGCAACTAAAAATATATAGTCGTTTGGTTTTGGAGCCGTCTCATATCTATTTGAACCTTTACACATCTACCAATTATCGTCATCCTCATCATCGGGATGTATCTGCGCTCTCAATGCAGCTAGGCGCGGCCCTAAAGCTGCTGGTGCCGCACCACCTATCACACACACCTTCGGTGCTGTAGCTTGTTCGATTTCGCCAGCAGCTAACATGTCGGCGGCTTTCTTGGCATCCTCTGCTTTTTTTCGCTCAGCGGGATCCGCGGCTTTCTTGGCAGCAGCCTCTTGCTCAGCGGCAGCGTATCGTGCATCGTTGGCCGCTTTACGTGCCTTAAGCTTTTCAAATAATTCACCTGCTGATGCAGAACGTCTGTGCGACGATTGTGGCATTCCCTCTCTTGCATTCAAAGGCTGTGGTGGCGCACTACTTGAGCGACTGAGACTTGGTGGCGGTGATACGCTGTCTGCAGCATTTGCAGCAGAGTCATCGTCGTCATCATCAAGTAAGTAGTGAGAGTTTTTAACTGCCTTCATGATCTTAGCATATGGATGTGGTGGCAAAGGCGGTGGCGCGCTATTTGAGCTATTGCGATTTGGTGATACGCCACCAGGTGGCAAAAACTGTGGCGGTATCCGACTACCATTGCCATAGAGATTATGACTATAATCAACGTCATTTTCGGCTTTATTTCTTCGCGCAATGCGCTTATTTAGGGCTGAACCAGAAAGCACCTTACTCTCGTCGTAGAGATTATGACTGTAATCAACGTCACTTGATGATGTTCTTCTCGGCGGCGGAGGCGGTATTGTTATAGTGCCTCCAGCGCTTACGATAGGCGTTGTCAATCTGGGTGATGGCGCTCTTCTCGGCGGCGGAGGCGGTATTGTTATAGTGCCTCCAGCGCTTACGATAGGCGTTGTCAACCTAGGTATTTCACTACTCACCACAGTCTTTCTATTGAATACAATAGGTTCTGCCAATCCTTGTATAGCCTCATAAAGATCATATATCGCTTTTGCTGCACCAGATTTATCTGATGACGATGACGCATCTGGGGCAGATGGCCACTTCTCAAATAGCTTACGCAATGGTTTGAATGCTTCTTCGCCTACCAATGCAGCAAGATCGCTTGTGCTCTTCACAACAGCATTTAACGCATCTTTACAGTCAGGCACAATATCATCCACTTTTCTTTTATGCTGAATGGACTCCAGCGCTATGTCAACCTTCTGCCAAGCGCTTCTGCAGGAACTTATCGTCCTCGCATGTTTTTTCTTGGTTGTCGTATTGAGAGTGTTCAGACCGTCATAAAATTTCCTCGTAATACCTATTGCCTCAGTTGCATCATCCGTGGAACTTTTGTAATAACTACCTAACATTTTAACGGTATCTTTGTTGTTGTGCCCCCAGCTGGTTTTTTTGTCTGATTGCCCACTGCCAGTCCCAAACGGCCATGCATTTACATCTACAACGTTTGCCACCAACATAATTGCGACAGCCGATCCTATCATTAACCTTTTCATTTTTCCTCCTATATTTATAAAAAAGCATACTAAAATGTATCAAAAAAAAACGGTTTTGTCAAATGTTTTTGAAAAATATTTTTGATTTTTTTGTTGAATATTGTAATATCGTTTTAAAAGCGTATCAGGATGCGAAGATGCGAACACTCCGCACGTCCTTCTCGGCAGTCATTGCAAGACAGGGCGACGCATTCAATTTTATAAGTCGGTTTCCTGAATCCCAAGGCACTTCACGCTCCGAGGAGCTCTGGATGAGTAGTTGCACTACGAGCATTTATTTATCGGATAGCGCATGTGCTGCAAGTACAGTATGTGGCCAGAGCTCCAAAAGAAGCGCTCACAATGACGCTGGACGCACAGGAAATAGCCCTGAAAAAGCTCCATTGGCGTTAGAGAAAACACTTGCAATTTTTTTAAAGATGTTGTATAATGCTATTATTATTTTTTGGAGAAGTGAAGGAAGTGATATGAAAAACTTATATGTATATACTAGTGTGCTAGGTCTTTTTGCCTGCGCAGATGTTCTTGGTACTGACGCCACCGGCGCAGATGAGGCATCTTCGCAAGATTCGCAAAAAGCGACTCTTGCAGGTTTCTATGGAGCGCTGGGCGTCGGTGGAAATTTCACAGACTCTAAGGTGACCACCAGTCATCAGCATTATGAGAGCGTTAAGAATGGAGGAGTGGAGAAAATTCCGGCGCGTGGTGCCGATTTTGGTACTATTAGACATAACGATTATTCGCAACATCAAGAGGAAGGTATTGAACTCACATGTGTTGGCGGTGACGCTTTACTTGCTGCTCGCGCTGAATGTGATGCTTACGATACTTCTGATCCAATTGTCGATGGTGATGCTTTTACAATTCCTGCTCCAATTGACAATGTGGATATGGCGGCGGCAAATGGAGTCGTTGAGTATGCAGAAGGAGCAAATATCTATAAAGGTGCGTCTGCCATTAAGAGCGAGCTTGAAAGGCGAGGTTTTAGCAATGTCGTTGTTGATCAGCAGCTGCCGCCAAATGAGTATAAGTTTGGTGTTGATGATGAAGGTAACTCTAGTGAATTTGGAACCGTCTCTGCTCCATTTCTCACAAGGGTGGCATACGATGATAAAAGAAACTACAAGATTGCTGGCCTCGATAAGGGAGCGTTTCTTGGAGTCCTTGCTGCTGGTTACGGGAGGTTCTTTAATTCCTTCTATGCTGGTCTGGAGTGTTTAGTTGAATTTGGTCAAAAAACCGAGAAAAACAATAGTTTTGAAGCTGGATTCAATGGAGGCTCGAACAAGATACATCATGGACAGGTAACGCCTGTTATATCCGCCAGACTCGGTTATTATCTGGACTCAGCATGTATTCTGCCCTATTTGAAGTTTGGTTGTGCATTCGTAAAATCGACAGCATCAACTGGTATAAATCACAGTGAAGTGCGGTTATCAAAAGCTGTTCCCGAAATAGATCTCGGAATCGAGAAGGCAATGACAAAGCATTCCTCCCTGAGAGCTGAGATTGGTTACAGGTTCAAATCCAAAACAAATGGAAAACTTGAATTCAATGATGAAATGCATTTTGCGCGCCATCCTGAAAAAGATGCTGATGCCACAAAGACAGTAGATTCAAAGTTGGAGACAAAGGGATTTGTTGCACGTATAATGGTGTCGTTGCACATTTAGCACGCAGCCAATATTGTTAACGGGCGCCCAGCAATTGCCACTTGAGCAAATATAGAGATAACTTATTTTCTCTTGGTCTCGACGTCGCTTCGCTCCTCTGGATAACAGTAGTTTTTATGTTTCTCGTCATCCAGAGTCACGAAGTGGCGTGGGATACAAAGAAAAGGGAAATCCAACTTATGATCTTGAGTGTGCAAAGCGCAGCGAGTACCTGTCGTATGCGTGTTGTTGATAATGCCTATGGCGCAACCACCACCAAGGATAGCGGCTACTGTAGGCGATATTTCTCGATGCCACCACAAGGCGACTTTACTATAGTGCTGAATCCCAGATGCACAATTAATGACAAGAAAACCAGAATCCATATAAAAGCGACCACCGTAAGGTTTCTGTACATATGCCAAACAAAAAAACAAAAATAATTTTCGAAAAATCATTTTTTTCGTTTGACAGATCGTTTTTTTTGTTGTATGCTTGTATTATGTTTTTTTATAATATAGGAGAAGAAAAAAATGAAAAAACTAATATGTAGCGCATGCGTAATTGCACTGATGTCATCTACGCCGTTCGAAGTATCTGCTTCTGCTTGTCCTCAGAAAGTCGCTTATCCAGGAGCTAGTCCTACAGCGCAGGGCCGCGCGTCCACTCGTAACTTGAATGCTGCAGATACGGCGGCGCACAAGGCAAGTAGAGAGAAGCAGAAGAGGCAGCAAAAGGAGAAGGATGCAGAACTGAAGAGGCTGCAAGAGGAGAATGAGAGGCGGCAAAAGGAGATTGAACGGCTGAAGAAAGCGCCAAAGTCAAATCCTGCTGTTGTTAAAGAGCTGGAAGAGCGGCTTGCTGTTCAGAAAAAGCAGAATGATGTTGTCCAAAAGCAGAATGACGTTGTCCAAAAGCAGCTTGATATTTGTCAAGGGCAGCTTAAAAAAGCTGGCGTTGATGCGGTAGCTCTAGAAAATGATAAGGTGCGACTGCAGAAAGCACTTGATGAAGCTCGGCAGGAATTTGGTGCAGCTATTGGTGCCGCCGAAAAACATGATGACCTTCGACAAAAGCAGCTTGCCGTTCTGGAACATACACTGGATGATCATAAGCAAGGGCTGGAAAAGGCAAGGGCTGACTATAATTTTATGTTGGATCGTGCGGTAGCTCTAGAAAATGATAAGGAGCGACTGCATAAAGCGCTTGATGAAGCACAGCAGAAGTTTGATGCAGCTATTGGTAATGAGAAAGAGCAAGCGAAAAAAGCGCTTAATGAAGCTCAGCAGGGATTTTATGCGGCTATTGATGCCGCCGAGAAACATGATGACCTTCGACAAAAGCAGCTTGCTGTTCTGGAAAATAGAGTGGATGATTATAAGCAAGAACTGGAAAAGGTAAGAGCTGACTATAATTTTATGTTGGATCGTGCGGTAGCTCTAGAAAATGATAAGGTGCGACTGCAGAAAGCACTTGATGAAGCTCAGCAGGAATTTTGTGCAGCTATTGGTGCCGCCGAGAAACATGATGACCTTCGACAAAGGCAACTTGCCGTTCTGGAAAATAGAGTGGATGATTATAAGCAAGGACTGGAAAAGGTAAGAGCTGACTATAATTTTATGTTGGATCGTGCGGTAGCTCTAGAAAATGATAAGGTGCGACTGCAGAAAGCACTTGATGAAGCTCGGCAGGAATTTGGTGCAGCTATTGGTGCCGCCGAGAAACATGATGACCTTCGACAAAGGCAACTTGCCGTTCTGGAACATACACTGGATGATTATAAGCAAGGACTGGAAAAGGTAAGAGCTGACTATAATTTTATGTTGGATCGTGCGGTAGCTCTAGAAAATGATAAGGTGCGACTGCAGAAAGCGCTTGATGAAGCTCAGCAGAAATTTGATGCAGCTATTGGTAATGAGAAAGAGCAAACGAAAAAAGCGCTTAATGAAGCTCAGCAGGGATTTTATGCGGCTATTGATGCCGCCGAGAAACATGATGACCTTCGACAAAAGCAGCTTGCCGTTCTGGAACATACACTGGATGATTATAAGCAAGGACTGGAAAAGGTAAGAGCTGACTATAATTCTATGTTGGATCGTGCAGTAGCTCTAGGAAATGATAAGACGAAGATAGAGAAGCTGAGAAAAAATGTCGCAAGTGTTCAGACTGATATGTCGGTCACCGGGGTTGGGTCGTCACCTCTGTCTCCAGTCCTTAATATAAATGATCTTATCGGACGTATTGATGGGTGGCAACCGAGTAACGCATCAAGCATTGGTGGTGGCGAAGTTGACCATGTACGAGAACTTTCTTCCCTTGTAGACTATGCCAAAAATATCAGGAGTAGCAGTCTTCGGATGTCTCCGCAAGAATCTAGTGATCTTGATAGGCTCATAAATTATGTTGATGTAGAAAATACTGATTGGAAACAACGGGGACAGAGTTCGGCGGGAATGAATCAAGTACAGAGATTACTCAAACCACTTAAAAGCTTATTTGAAGGCGCTTCGCTCCATGGTCAAAGTGGAAGGACTTGGGGCGACTAAATTCCAAGAGGATATTATTGTAGCAGCGGCTCTTCGAATGGCTCCGTGTTATCCGGAAAGTAGTTGCTGAGCACAGGTATATTGGCCTCATGTGCTCCTATGGAGGCCTTGGGGCGCGAGAAATTGAAGCTGTCCATGTTGGCACATTTCCTGAGAACCATAGAATCCTGTGCTCGATAAAGTTGTAGTATGCTTTTCCTGTTTATGTAGCTGCGAATCTCTACGTCGCGCTACGCACTCCTCTGGATGACGGCGATTTCAGAGTTCCTCGTCATTCGGAGCTCCGAAGAGACGTGTAATCCAGAAAAAAATCCATATTCTCACCTCGAAGAGGTATACATGCAATCTCTCAAAAATAAATTGTGTTGAAGTCTAGAAAATACATCTTTTGTTAGCAATAAGATTATAACATTACTTATGGCTTCTTGGTAAAAAGGATTTTGTTATGCGAACGCAACGTTGTTCTGTTTTTCAATGCATAGGAAGTACATTACTCAAGAAAGGATTGCTGACGGAAAAACAAATCAGAGCTATTGTCGAATCCCAAAAAAACGACGATCTGCTATTTGGACAATTGGCTGTGAATCTGAAGTTTCTGAAAGAAGATCATTTGATGGAGGTTCTGGCTGAATTGTATTCGATTGCTTCCGTAAGTCTGGAATTTTTGTACATAAATGATGAGACTCTCGGTGCGCTTGACTATGAAACGGCATTCTCGTGTAATGCAATAGTCTTTTTTATCGATGACAGAGTAGTGAGAGTTGCCATTGCGGATCCCGGCGACATAAAAGCAATCGACAAAATAGGCGCACATTTCCGACGTCTAAAAATAGAATTTTTCATTGCAAAGAAAAGCGAAATCCTGAGATTTATCGAGATTATGAAATGCAGTCGCGATGGCATCGAAAGGGATCCTCTTCTGCTGCTGAACAAAATTATATTTGACGCGGTTGAGTCCGTCGCCAGTGACATTCACTTCGAACCGCAGGAAACGTATGTGAGAATTCGCGTAAGAATTGACGGATTGCTCCAGGTAATGACGCAAATATCGTTTGAGCTTTGGGCGCGCATAAAGGCAAAGCTGAAGCTAATGGCGAAGCTGGACATTACGGATCATCATCATCCACAGAGTGGTCATGTGAAAATCAGCTTGGGTGGAAAGTCCATTGATCTCAGAATTTCCACACATATTGATAAAAGCGAAGAGGGAATTGTCGTGAGAATTCTCGATTCGTCCAATGGGCTTAGGTCGCTGGAGGAGCTCGGTTTTACGCACAACGATTTCCTGTGGCTAAAGAAAATTACGACGTTTTCCAGTGGGATTTTTCTTATTGCAGGTCCAACCGGCTCCGGAAAAACCACCACTCTCTATTCGCTGCTGAAGGAAATAGACTCACCAATGGTAAATATCATGACTCTGGAGGATCCCGTAGAGTACCAAATGGATGGCATCAATCAGATGGAGCTGCGGAAAGGTGGGCTATTATCGTTTGCCGACGGCATCCGATCTATTTTGCGGCAGGATCCGGATGTGATACTCATCGGCGAAATAAGAGACGAAGAAACTGCGGCAAGTGCTATCCGTGCGTCTCTGACGGGGCGACTGGTATTGGCGACGATACATGCGACAAATCCCGTTGATGCAATTCGTAGATTGTTGAATTTAAACGTAAAGTTGAGCGATATTGTGCCGTCACTCATTGGCATTCTCTCCCAGAGATTGGTGCGCAACATGACGCCTAAAAAATCAGTGGGACGGTTTCCGCTAACCGAGTACTTGTACTTCTCGGAGGCAAAAAAGGCGGAGATACTGGCGACCGGAGATATAAACCAGCTGAAATCGGATAAATCGTTTGCCATGAGTTCCCAGGAGGCCATTAAAAACGGGAGAACGACCATTGACGAAATAGAGAGGGTCATAAAATATGCCAATATATAGATACCACGCTCTCTCCTGCAATGGATCCAAAATTGACGGCTTTCTGGTGGCGAACGATTATGAGTCTGCGTACTCTTCCCTAAAAACCAAAAAATGTCATCCAATATCGATGGAAAAAGCACATCTATCCCAGAGGAAAATCGTGCCGGAAGATCTGCTGATGTTTTTCTTCCACATCGATATGCAATTGAAATGCAAAGTGCGCATAGACAAGGCAATTGAGTCTTTCCTCGATTTACACGATAGCAAAATATTGAAGGCATCTCTGGTAAATGTGCTGGACTCGCTGAAAAATGGATCATCTCTGGGAGCCGCATTTGAGAAAAGCGGTGGGATGTTCGATTGGACCATAATTACATTGCTAAAATCAGCGGAACAGACTGGGCGCCTGTCTGACATCATCACCAACATCTTGAAGTTCTTAAAATTGCAGTCGAATTGGAAAAACGATGTGAAACGCGCCGTTGCCTATCCTGTTTTTCTCGTGTTGCTGGCTGTGTTCATCTTAGTTTTTAGCATTTGCATATTGGGACCGCAGGTGATGTCGCTCATCTGCGACTTCTCCAATGGGGAAGTGCCAGATGTTACATTATTCATGCTGAATGTACTGCCAAAAATCGCGGAAATACTCGGATATTTTTTGCTTACTACACTGATAACATTATGCTTTTTTATGTTAACAAAAGACGGACGCATAAAAATCTTGAATGCATTATTGGTAATTCCGAAAATAGGCCCCATTGCCGTGAAAATCAGTTTCTGGCATTTTTGCGAGATTATGCACATCGCTCTGGATGCCAAACTGGACTTTATGGACGCGATGGAGCTGGCGATTTCTTCCACAAAATTTGAGGACATAAAAAGTGAATTGCTTAAGGCGAAAAAACAAATAACAGACGGATATCCAATTGGAAAATCATTCTCGGAAATAAATTTTATGTCTCCGGAAACGCTATCGGCGATATTTATCGGAGAAGAAAACGGAGATTTATCCGAAAGTTTCGCCCACATGAGTCAGGTGCAGTATGGAGAAATATTGTTTGATATCAAGGCGTTGGGGCAACAGTTTAGTGTTGGACTGACGGTACTTACCGGGTTGATTTTCATAATGATCATCTCTGGGTTGTTATTTCCAATATATAGCTATGTAGAAGTTGCGGGGGCATGAGATGTACGCACTTTTGATGGAAAAAAACGTAAGAATCTTCGATGAAAAATGGGACGACACCGTCGTAAGGCTTGGAGATTTTTTAGCAAACTCAGATGAAGTGAGCAAGCATAAAATTGTCATTGATAGAGCGGATGTGGACTTTTCACTGGAAACTCTTCCCAATTGCAACATTTTGGACGCATATAACGCATTGAAATGCATGAGAAAAGCCGCAAAGCAATCGGAAGACATTTTTCTGTTGCCCACAAAAAATTTTAATATTTTTAAAAAATACGAATTTTATGTGCAGAAAACCGCCAACGTGACGTTGGACCCAATAATGGCTTCGCCTTCAACGGCAGGGTATGCGAGCACTAATTCCAAAGTTGAAGCTGATTTGGCAGGAGTAAATGTGTCCAGCTTCAAGCTGGTGACGTTGGATCCATTTTCTGCTTCGCCCTCAGCGGCAGGGTATGCGAGCACTAATTCCAAAGTTGAAGCTGCTTCATCAGGAGAAAATGTGTCCAGCTTCAAGCTGGTGACGCTGGATCCGATAATGGCTTCGCCCCCAGCGGCAGGGTATGCGAGCACTAATTCCAAAGTTGAAGCTGATTTGGCAGGAGTAAACGTGTCCAGCTTCAAGCTGGTGACGCTGGATCCGATAATGGCTTCGCCCTCAGCGGCAATGTGTGCGAGCACTAATTCCAAAGTTGAAGCTGATTTGGCAGGAGTAAACGTGTCCAGCTTCAAGCAGGTGACGCTGATGGAGAATATAATAGCTGCGTTTTGCAAAAGTATCACAGAAATCAGCGAAAAAACCTGGTGGATATATGTTGCCCATCACAAATCCAGCGGAATAAAAATAGTGGCTGGAATAGGGGAGGGGATAGTGCTATCTCGAATGCTTCCCAATACATTGCCGCGAGATGTCGCCAATGCTGCACTGGACACGATAAAATATCTGAGAAGATTCGGATTAAAAGACGAAATAAAAATAATTACTACGTATGATAATATTACGCTTGAAAATCAAGAGGTTATCCGAATAGAGGAATATGAAGATGTTGAGCTTATGCTGTTGAAATTTTTTTCGACTAACAAAAATATTCGTTCCATTCGTAATTGTAAGAATCATTTTCGAACAACTTTAAGAGAAAGACATCTGGAAATTTCTTTTGTTTTGTACATTTGTATATTTTTCGAAGTGCTGTGTTTGTTATATTTTAGTTTGAAAGTCGTGCACGAAAAACAAAGCGTTATTTTCATGGAAACGACAACCGAAAAAATCGTGGAAGACGCATCCAGTAATTTTCAATTCAAAGTAAACGATGAAAATTATCGATTTATTGAACGTCTTATCGAAATTCTGAAAAATGTAAGATCTCCGCTTGGTGCATTTCAAGAAGTATCCGCTATTATTAAAGTGGTTGCACCACAGGCGGTTACTTTTTCTGAGATAGCTTCCCAAACGTATGCGAGCTCTATCTCCGATGCCAAAACGGCCTCCGCAAAAGAAAACGCCAGTGCGGCTCGGATCGCTCGTGGTACAACCATAAAATTGAAAACTACTCTAAACACGTCGCTCATGAATAAATTGCAGCAGCTCTCAAATGATCGCATGTCCATCACTGTGGAAAAAACAGAAAATACACGCTCCGAATACGAACTCCTAGATGCGAACGATTCTTCTCATAAAAAATTTGAGGCTGTAATATGCATAAAAATGAAATAGAAATATATGGATTAGCTTGTCTTGCATTTATTCTATTGATGGCCTGCGTTTTTAAGAAAACGAAATTTGAGGAAGTTTTTCAGGAAAAAGAAAGCGCACTTTTTCATAAAAACAACCTCGAAAAATTAGCTTATAATATTTCGCAATCCTCCTTTCCTGCCATAAAATTATGCGACGATGCGTCAAATTACAATGCGCAGAAACATATCAGAGATTGTGCCAAGAAAGCATCTATTGATAAGGTCATGCTAAAAAACAAAGCAACAAACGACAAATATTTTCGAGCCGATGAAATGGGGATACAACTTTCAGCAAAAAAAGAGCGGGACATATATAGCTTCCTGAGAGAAATCTATGCTCAGTCGCCGGGGCCTGTGGAAGTTGATTCCATTGGAATAACCAAAAGAGGAAAAAATGATTTCGTCGCAAAGATTCAATGCAGATTATATTTATTCGATAAAAATTCTCTGCAAAATTTCGTAAAACCTATGAAAAACAAGAGTATGTTCGATATTGGTTCTGTGTCTCTATTCCAATCAGATGACGAGGAGCATAAATTGCACTGCGTCATTGAAAACGAGAAGGCATTTGTCGACAACAATTGGATCAATGTCGGAGATACCATTGATGGATCCACCGTAAAAAAGATAGGCTATGAATCTATCGACCTTGAGTCAAAAGGAAAACTCGATCACGTAAAAATTGGCTCAAGTTTTATTCCGAGGGGGTATGAAATAAGCGGAAATTGAGCCGTAGCATTTTTATCGAACGCTCTATTTTTCAGCAAAGCGCTCACGCAAATACATCTCGCATACAATGCAACCAGTAGCAAAACAGAAAACGCCTGTGTCGCAGACACCGTCACGTTGGCAATCACCTGATGTTTCCGTTTCCGCGAACGATCCATTTATAGCTCGTTAGTGCTTCCAGGGACATTGGACCACGCACATGCAATTTCTGCGTACTGATTCCTATTTCCGCGCCCATTCCGAATTGTGCTCCATCTGTAAAAGCCGTCGATGCATTGACGTATACCACAGCGGCGTCAATTTTTTCGATGAAATATTTTGCTGCAAATTCACTTTCCGTAATTATGGCCTCGCTGTGTCCTGAGGAATACTCTCTAATATGGTTCGTTGCTTCATCAATAGCGCCAACGGTTTTTATCGACATTTTGTAGGAAAGAAACTCTTTTCCGAAATCGTGTTTGGTTGCATGATGCAGCAAATGTGCCGCATAATGATGTTCAAGTGCAGCGTAGGCATCTTCATCAGCGTATAATTCAACATTTGATTCCGCCAATGGCTCGACTAACTGATGTAGATCTCCTAGTCGGTTTTTATGAATTATGAGGCAATCGAGAGCGTTGCACACACTTACACGTCGAGTTTTGGCATTCTTTATTATTTTGGCGCCTTTTTCCACGTCGCCTTCCAAATCGAAATACGTGTGCACAATTCCGGCTCCGGTTTCGATGATTGGAATTTGAGCGTTCTTTCTGACGAAATCAATCAGCGATTGACTTCCTCGCGGAATGCAGACGTCAACTGATCCAACGGCATTCAATAGGAGTTTGGTGCTTTCGCGTCCCGGAGGCATAAGATATACAATTTGTTGATCCATATTGTATCGATGGGATATAAGCTGACGAATTATTTTTACCAAAATAGTATTGCTGTGATGCGCTTCTTTTCCGCCCTTTAGAACACAGGCGTTGCCGGATTTAAAGCACAGCGCGAAGACGTCGATGGTCACATTTGGGCGGGATTCGTAGATGACGGCCACAACTCCGAGTGGTACGGAGACTTTATCTATGATCAATCCATTTGGCATGGTTTTATGCTCCAGCGTTAGACCAACTGGAGAAGGCAGCGCAATTACATTTTGGACGTCGTTTGCCATAGATTCTATGCGAGATTTGTCGAGCAACAATCGATCGTACATGGGATCATCCGGAGACATTAGCGCTAAATCCTTGGCGTTTTCTCTGATAATTTCATCACTACACTTAACAAGCTTTTCCGAAAGCGCCTCTAAAAAACGATTTTTGGTATCATCACTCAGTTCCATAACTTTACGGCCTGCTTCTTTCATGCAGCTCAATTGATGGATAATGTTCATACCTTCGGTAATCTCACCATCTTTACCTCGTACTTTTTCCATTTGATCAAGAATGTTCATTTGTCTTATCCTAAAAAATATGCATGTAATCGCAGTGTATAAATTCCTTGCTGTTTTTCTGTCCCAGGAGCTCTTCCAGTTTTTTATCGTCGTACCGTGCCACGCCTATGCCGACGGTATTTCCGCTCAACGATGTAATTTTTACGATATCACCTTTTCTGAATTCTCCGGAAATTTTTTCTATTCCCACCGGCAGAATACTAACCATTTCCTTTTTATTTTTCAGAATGTTCAGAAGTCCGTCGTTTATGATGATCGATGCACGCGAGTAGTCGGCGTTATAGGCCACCCATCGCTTAATGTTGGACTTTTTCTCGGATGGAATAATGGATGTTCCCACCGATTCCCCACGGATTATTTCCTCAATGACCTTCGGATGATTGGCACAGGCTATGTGTGTCATGATTCCCACTCCAGATGCATTGCGCGCGGTATTTAGCTTGCTGAACATGCCGCCACGTCCGTGGGCGCTTTTCGTCGTAGACACCTCTGGCCATCCGGTTTTTGGATCTATGACGGGGATCAATTGGGATTTTTCGTCGGCCGGTGATCCATCGTATACTCCCATGACATTGCTGAGAATTATCAGCTTATCAGCGCCGATTTGGGTGGCGATAAGTCCGGACAGCTCGTCGTTGTCCGTAAACATTAGCTCTTCGATGGCAACGCTGTCGTTTTCGTTTACTATGGGAAGAACTCCGTCATTTAAAAACAATTCCTCAAATATCCGCTTGATATTCAGGTATTTTTTTCTGGTTTCGAAATCTTGCTTCGTTAGTAATAACTGGGAGACAGCTACGTCATATTTTCCAAATAAAGACGAATATATGTTCATGAGCTCGTGCTGCCCAATTGATGCCAGCAGCTGCTTTTCACCAATGGAACTACCATACTCCTTCTTCAAAATGCGCCTCGCCATTTGCCTTCCGAGACAGACGGCTCCGGAACTCACTAGAATGACTTTATGTCCCTCGTTTTTCATATTTATGATTTGCTCCGCCAACGAATTGAAGACCGGCTCCAGCGGAATTCCATCGGCGGATAAAATACTCTGGGTTCCTATTTTTACAACGATTTTCATTTTTTCAATTCCTCTAGACGTTGCATTGCCGCTTTCAACGATTTTTCCATTACATTGCGCATTCCGGACGACATAATTTCCAGCGCAGCTTCGGTAACTCCCTTCTTGCTGGTTACGGATTCTCTAAGAGCGGCAAAATCAACATTATCTGAGACAAGACTTGCACTTCCGACGAGAGTTCCCTGAATAATGTGACGTGCCGTATCTTCATCTATGCCGAGTTTTACGGTCTCTTCAACCAATATCTCCGCCAATAGGAAAAAGTAGGCAGGACCGGATCCGGAAATGGGCGTAAGAATATCTAGATGATTTTCCTCTTGAACCCAGGTGATTTCTCCGGACAATCCAATGATTTTTTTCACCATTTCAATGCCAGTAACGTCAACGTTTTTGTTTGCAAACGCAAGATTAACGCTCCGACCGGTTTTTATGGCGACGGTCGGCATGATTCTGACGATGCGACTGTCCTTCGCCGTTAATGCGGCTAATTTGTCTAATGCTGTTCCAGCAAGCGCTGATATAACAAGAGCTTCTCCTATGTATGGACGCAAACTAGGAATCACCGTCTCCGCCATCTGTGGCTTGATGGCTAGAACCACAACGTCCGGAACAAAATCGTCGCGTAACCTTCCTCTGTTGGGTCTTTTTGTCGTCGTTCCGGTACTCGGATCCTCACGTACATCAAGTACGCTGCGGTCCTGCGTTCCGTATACTCCTAAAAAATCCTCCAACATAGTCGGTTTCGCAATAGATCTAATATTCTTTACGTCATTAACGAATTTTATCGAATTATAGCAAGCAAAATCTTCGGCAGATGCCAGGCTCGGCTGCACTACAACTATCTCACTAAAAATATCAAAAGATGACCAAAGCTTCAGTAGAGCTCCGCCTATATTCCCGCATCCTACCAGCAGTACAGGCGTTTTCTTTTTATCCATCATCTGAAAAATATGCTTCATTTATCTTCACAGTATATAACAAAATTAATAAATATAAGTAAACGCAGTGTTGTAAGCACCGTTGTTCAATCCTTGGGAAACATAAGCAGATACGCTCTGGATTTTTCTAGTGCCTCCAAAGCGTTAAGCCTTAATATTTTGAACGTACGAGGACTTTGAGCACTGACCGCATGATCGATCATTCCTTCTGTGTATTTACTTAGGGGTATATACTGGCTATCATCATTTATACCAGCTCCTTCGTAACAAACGGCAAATTTCAGTAGCGTTGCAACAGCCGATGGATAATTTTCTTGTTCTTCGTTTCCAAATACCTCTTGCAAACACAACACAGGATCTACTCGAAGTTTCAAAAGCTGTCCGTATAATTTTTTCTTGTCTTCTGGCAAGTACTGGTTAACAAGCTCCAACGGAGCTCGTGGATCCGGAAGCAGAGGCTCGCGATTTACAGTTTGCGCACAATCACAAAACAAGCAAATGGTTGCAAAAGCAATTAGCCTTTTCATTTCTCTCTCGTCAAATGCATATCGCACGGGCACCATCCGCCTTGCAAGCCGCATCAGCGTATGCCTCAACAAAAACATTGGAGGCTGGGACCGGAATCGGACCGACGTACAAGGATTTGCAGTCCTCTGCATAACCACTCTGCCACCCAGCCATCTCACAGACTTCGAGCATTATACACTTTCAAACAAAGACGTCAAGTCTCTGTTTGTTCCTGTTATCGCAGTTGGTTCCGCTTTCGAAAAAGAGTTTAATAGCTTCATAAAAGTTTTTGTGATTTGCTTACAAATTTCCTTTTGGCAATGCATAACGTAGGTAGTTGTCGTTTTCTTGGCTATACTCAAATAGTCGAGTATTTATTGGTATTTTTGTATTTTTGGGGACAAACAAGCCATTGCTGAACCAAAATTTTAACGATTTTACAGCATTTTTCGAAAAATTTCGATTTTTTAGGAATAGCGCTAAAATTTCAGTAGTTCTATGCAAAAAATGGAACTCTGCTGTTTGTCGTTGTTTTGTTGAAATTTT
Organism: Alphaproteobacteria bacterium; assembly: GCA_025998595.1. The sequence continues at coordinate 20,991 of BNWE01000001.1, forward strand.
AGTCGTTTTTGGCGATGACAAAAGTCATTGACTCGCATGAAAAATAAGAAAAATTATCATAAAACTTGATTTTTTCCGATTTTGCTGCTATAGTGATTCGATGTTTGTGGCGGTTTTTCTACCGTTACTGCACAACTATATATTGTAGGAGGTTAGCTTAATGAAATCATATGATCACGCATTGCTGGAAAAAATATTGGAAGTTGTAAACTCAAATATAAAACCATCGCTCAACATGGATGGAGGGGATCTTTCCGTAGTATCACTTGAAGGAAATAAATTGTATGTAAAATTGCTCGGAGCATGTTCTTGTTGTCCTAGGGCTGCCGAAACTTTAAAATACGGTGTTGAGAAGACTCTTCAGCACTTCGTATCAAGTGATCTTGTCATTGTTGCTGTTTAATATTTTGAGGGTTGATATATGATTATTCGTTGTTATTCGTTAGTTTTGGTGTCTCTTGTAGTTGCGTTGTCCCATGGTTTTGTAAAAGCGAAGTTGGATACTAGAAGTGTTCGAGACAAATTGTTTAAATGCCATCTTCTAAACAAGAATCATGATAAAATTTTCCATAGAATTCTAAATGAGATAAAACTTGATAAAACAAAGAAGATATTAATTCCAGGAATAGCTCTCTGTTCCATAAAAGGTACGAATTCTACTTCGAAGATAGATCGAGAGATGTTTGTAAAATCAATTGCAGCGGTCTCCAATTATGTTAACCATATTATTATGGAGCATAGAGCCTTTGTGTGTATGATTCGTGATAAGAGGAAGGCAAAGATTAAATTGACAAAATCAGAAGAAGAAACTTTTTCCATGATGTGCTCTTTCTATCAATCAAATGCAATTGATGTGTTGTTGCAGAGAATCGCTCCAATTCCGATATCTCTAGCTGTGGCGCAGGCATCTTTGGAAAGCAACTTTGGCAATAATACATCTATGCATCAGAAAAATGCATTTTTTGGTATGATGCAGAATCGCAGAAAATTGTTGGCGTTTGATACTCTGCTTGAATCAGTAGTCGCGTACGCGAAAACGTTGAATGTCAATCCGCGTTACAATGGGTTTCGGAAAGTGCGCGACAAAATGCTCGGCAGCTCGCAGAAAATAGATGGTCTAAAACTTGCAAGCGCAATCAAAGGATATGCCGAGAATAAAGCCTACGAGAAACATTTGACAAAATTAATAAAAGAATATAACCTCGTTTCTCTCGATAGAGCCTATAGTTAGTCGCGCTAGTAGCGCATATTCTGCGTAGAAATAGTGATTTGCAACGATCATAATTTAGGTTTATACTCTGTCGTGTATTTGATTTTGTGAAAAAATGAATAAATCTTTAAACTCTGCAATAGTATTGGCTGCTGGAAACGGATCCCGGTTGAAGTCTTCAATTCCAAAAGTATTTCATAAGATTGGAGGGTTGTCGCTGCTGGATCATGTGATTCGCAATATATTGAATGCCAGCATAGACGATGTCACCGTTGTGCTAAAGCCAGAATATGAAAAGCTGGGCAGTGAATTTATCGAAAAAACGACCATTGCATATCAGAATATTCCCATAGGAAGCGCTGACACTGTAAAATGCGCTCTAAAAAATTCCGCCAATAGGGCTCTTGAAGGATGGACATATATATTGTATGCAGACATTCCACTGATTTCTCCAGAAACTCTACTGGCGTGGGCTGATATTGATGAAATCTGCGAAAAAACCGCCGTCGTAGTATTGGCAATGGATTCCAGAAATTCCAACGCACTGGGAAAGTTGGTGCCGGCAGAAACCGCTGGAGCCATAAAGGGCATAATAGAGGCAAAAGACGCGACCAAATTCGATAATACGATTCCACTCTGCAATGCTGGATTATTGGTGAGAAAAGATGTTCTGCAAAAATTTATTGGCGAGATAAAGCCAAGTCCAATTACGGGTGAATACTACATAACGGAAATCGTACGATTGGCTTATGAAGCCGGATATGTCTGCAGATATCATGAGGCGGATGTGAGTGAGTTGTCCGGCGTCAATACTCGTCAGGAGTTGTCCGTTCTTGAGAGATATTTTCAGGATAAAATGCGTGAAAAACATATGAATAACGGAGTGACGCTTGTGGCTCCGGAAACTGTGTTCTTTTCGTTTGATACAATTATAGAAAACGATGTTGTCATCGATCCTTTTGTGGTCTTTGGCAGAAACGTTCACATCAAAAGTGGAGCACATATTAATTCGTTTTGCGTTGTCGAGGGATCAAATATAGAAAACGCCGCTATCGGTCCGTTTGCAAGACTCAGACCAGGAACCCACATAAGAGAGAAAGCTAAAATCGGAAATTTTGTGGAAATAAAAAACAGCACCATACACGAGAAAGTCAAGATCAATCATCTAAGCTACATCGGAGATAGCGAAATCGGCAAAAATACCAATGTTGGAGCCGGCACTATAACTTGCAATTATGATGGATTTAACAAACATTGGACAAACATTGGGGAAAATGTTTTCATTGGATCGAATTCTGCCATAGTCGCTCCAGTATGGATATGCGATAATGCGATGGTCGCGGCCGGAAGCGTCATAACGAAAGATGTGGATTCCGGAGATTTGGCAATCTCTCGAGTACCGCAGAAAAACATAAAAAATGGCTCACTGAAATTTATGGAAAACAGATCACGAAAGGATAAGCAATAGCATATGTGTGGAATAGTTGGAGTAGTTGGAAACGCGGATGAAAATGTATTGCCTCTAGTTTTAGATGGTTTGGAATGCCTAGAGTACCGCGGATATGATTCCAGCGGAATTGCTCTAGTAGTGCGTGCCGCACGGGCACCAATGGCTTCGCCGTCTGTTGAATGGTATGCGAGTGATAATTCCAGCGTTTCTAGTCATCCAGAGACACTCATGTCGTGGAAGCGTAGCGACGTAGGGATCCGTCAAAACAGCATTCTAAGGGTTAGAGCCGTTGGTAAGCTGTCTAATCTACAAGAAAAATTGCGTGATACAAGTGTTGCAGGGCAGGTTGGCATTGGCCATACTCGCTGGGCCACCCACGGAAAACCAACGGAGAACAACGCACATCCCATGATGTCAAGAGATGTGGCAGTTGTTCACAACGGTATAATCGAAAACCATAAAGAATTGAGGTCGTTTCTGGAAAATGACGGATACATGTTTACATCAGAAACAGATACCGAAGTGATAGCGCATCTCCTGCAGAGGGAATTGTCGCGAGGCTTTTCTCCGTTGGAAGCCATGAGAAATTGCATAGAAATTATGGATGGCACATTTGCCATAGCGGCTGTTTTCTCCTCTCTTGAAAATAAAATAATCGTAGCTCGCAGAAAAAGTTCGTTGGCGGTTGGATTCGTTAGCGACTCCAAAGAAAACTCTCACATGTGTGTGGGCTCCGATGTGGGGGCGATTTCTTGCATGTGCGATGAAGTGGCATATCTGGAAGATAACGATATTGCGGAAATCTCAACTAAAGATGCCGTTTTCTACGATAAAAATCTGAATAAAGTGGAACGAAAAAAATATAAAGTACTTTCGGACGGCATTTCCGCAGAAAAAGGTATGTATCCTCATTTCATGCTGAAAGAAATAATGGATCAGCCGTCTGCCATAAGAAAAACGATACAGCATAATAAAATAGATGTGTCTATTTTCGATAATGTCAGCAGGATATTAATTGTTGCTTGTGGAACCTCATATCATGCCGGAATGGTGGCAAGATATTGGTTCGAGCGTTTTTTAAAAATACCAACCAACGTGGAAATTGCGTCCGAAAGTACTTTATATTTTTTTCGTTCCACTTTATTCAGATTTTTATCGTAGAAAACGGCATCTTTAGTTGAGATTTCCGCAATATCGTTATCTTCCAGATATGCCACTTCATCGCACATGCAAGAAATCGCCCCCACATCGGAGCCCACACACATGTGAGAGTTTTCTTTGGAGTCGCTAACGAATCCAACCGCCAACGAACTTTTTCTGCGAGCTACGATTATTTTATTTTCAAGAGAGGAGAAAACAGCCGCTATGGCAAATGTGCCATCCATAATTTCTATGCAATTTCTCATGGCTTCCAACGGAGAAAAGCCTCGCGACAATTCCCTCTGCAGGAGATGCGCTATCACTTCGGTATCTGTTTCTGATGTAAACATGTATCCGTCATTTTCCAGAAACGACCTCAATTCTTTATGGTTTTCGATTATACCGTTGTGAACAACTGCCACATCTCTTGACATCATGGGATGTGCGTTGTTCTCCGTTGGTTTTCCGTGGGTGGCCCAGCGAGTATGGCCAATGCCAACCTGCCCTGCAACACTTGTATCACGCAATTTTTCTTGTAGATTAGACAGCTTACCAACGGCTCTAACCCTTAGAATGCTGTTTTGACGGATCCCTACGTCGCTACGCTTCCACGACATGAGTGTCTCTGGATGACTAGAAACGCTGGAATTATCACTCGCATACCATTCAACAGACGGCGAAGCCATTGGTGCCCGTGCGGCACGCACTACTAGAGCAATTCCGCTGGAATCATATCCGCGGTACTCTAGGCATTCCAAACCATCTAAAACTAGAGGCAATACATTTTCATCCGCGTTTCCAACTACTCCAACTATTCCACACATATGCTATTGCTTATCCTTTCGTGATCTGTTTTCCATAAATTTCAGTGAGCCATTTTTTATGTTTTTCTGCGGTACTCGAGAGATTGCCAAATCTCCGGAATCCACATCTTTCGTTATGACGCTTCCGGCCGCGACCATCGCATTATCGCATATCCATACTGGAGCGACTATGGCAGAATTCGATCCAATGAAAACATTTTCCCCAATGTTTGTCCAATGTTTGTTAAATCCATCATAATTGCAAGTTATAGTGCCGGCTCCAACATTGGTATTTTTGCCGATTTCGCTATCTCCGATGTAGCTTAGATGATTGATCTTGACTTTCTCGTGTATGGTGCTGTTTTTTATTTCCACAAAATTTCCGATTTTAGCTTTCTCTCTTATGTGGGTTCCTGGTCTGAGTCTTGCAAACGGACCGATAGCGGCGTTTTCTATATTTGATCCCTCGACAACGCAAAACGAATTAATATGTGCTCCACTTTTGATGTGAACGTTTCTGCCAAAGACCACAAAAGGATCGATGACAACATCGTTTTCTATAATTGTATCAAACGAAAAGAACACAGTTTCCGGAGCCACAAGCGTCACTCCGTTATTCATATGTTTTTCACGCATTTTATCCTGAAAATATCTCTCAAGAACGGACAACTCCTGACGAGTATTGACGCCGGACAACTCACTCACATCCGCCTCATGATATCTGCAGACATATCCGGCTTCATAAGCCAATCGTACGATTTCCGTTATGTAGTATTCACCCGTAATTGGACTTGGCTTTATCTCGCCAATAAATTTTTGCAGAACATCTTTTCTCACCAATAATCCAGCATTGCAGAGTGGAATCGTATTATCGAATTTGGTCGCGTCTTTTGCCTCTATTATGCCCTTTATGGCTCCAGCGGTTTCTGCCGGCACCAACTTTCCCAGTGCGTTGGAATTTCTGGAATCCATTGCCAATACTACGACGGCGGTTTTTTCGCAGATTTCATCAATATCAGCCCACGCCAGTAGAGTTTCTGGAGAAATCAGTGGAATGTCTGCATACAATATATATGTCCATCCTTCAAGAGCCCTATTGGCGGAATTTTTTAGAGCGCATTTTACAGTGTCAGCGCTTCCTATGGGAATATTCTGATATGCAATGGTCGTTTTTTCGATAAATTCACTGCCCAGCTTTTCATATTCTGGCTTTAGCACAACGGTGACATCGTCTATGCTGGCATTCAATATATTGCGAATCACATGATCCAGCAGCGACAACCCTCCAATCTTATGAAATACTTTTGGAATTGAAGACTTCAACCGGGATCCGTTTCCAGCAGCCAATACTATTGCAGAGTTTAAAGATTTATTCATTTTTTCACAAAATCAAATACACGACAGAGTATAAACCTAAATTATGATCGTTGCAAATCACTATTTCTACGCAGAATATGCGCTACTAGCGCGACTAACTATAGGCTCTATCGAGAGAAACGAGGTTATATTCTTTTATTAATTTTGTCAAATGTTTCTCGTAGGCTTTATTCTCGGCATATCCTTTGATTGCGCTTGCAAGTTTTAGACCATCTATTTTCTGCGAGCTGCCGAGCATTTTGTCGCGCACTTTCCGAAACCCATTGTAACGCGGATTGACATTCAACGTTTTCGCGTACGCGACTACTGATTCAAGCAGAGTATCAAACGCCAACAATTTTCTGCGATTCTGCATCATACCAAAAAATGCATTTTTCTGATGCATAGATGTATTATTGCCAAAGTTGCTTTCCAAAGATGCCTGCGCCACAGCTAGAGATATCGGAATTGGAGCGATTCTCTGCAACAACACATCAATTGCATTTGATTGATAGAAAGAGCACATCATGGAAAAAGTTTCTTCTTCTGATTTTGTCAATTTAATCTTTGCCTTCCTCTTATCACGAATCATACACACAAAGGCTCTATGCTCCATAATAATATGGTTAACATAATTGGAGACCGCTGCAATTGATTTTACAAACATCTCTCGATCTATCTTCGAAGTAGAATTCGTACCTTTTATGGAACAGAGAGCTATTCCTGGAATTAATATCTTCTTTGTTTTATCAAGTTTTATCTCATTTAGAATTCTATGGAAAATTTTATCATGATTCTTGTTTAGAAGATGGCATTTAAACAATTTGTCTCGAACACTTCTAGTATCCAACTTCGCTTTTACAAAACCATGGGACAACGCAACTACAAGAGACACCAAAACTAACGAATAACAACGAATAATCATATATCAACCCTCAAAATATTAAACAGCAACAATGACAAGATCACTTGATACGAAGTGCTGAAGAGTCTTCTCAACACCGTATTTTAAAGTTTCGGCAGCCCTAGGACAACAAGAACATGCTCCGAGCAATTTTACATACAATTTATTTCCTTCAAGTGATACTACGGAAAGATCCCCTCCATCCATGTTGAGCGATGGTTTTATATTTGAGTTTACAACTTCCAATATTTTTTCCAGCAATGCGTGATCATATGATTTCATTAAGCTAACCTCCTACAATATATAGTTGTGCAGTAACGGTAGAAAAACCGCCACAAACATCGAATCACTATAGCAGCAAAATCGGAAAAAATCAAGTTTTATGATAATTTTTCTTATTTTTCATGCGAGTCAATGACTTTTGTCATCGCCAAAAACGACTAAAATTTCAACAAAACAACGACAAACAGCAGAGTTCCATTTTTTGCATAGAACTACTGAAATTTTAGCGCTATTCCTAAAAAATCGAAATTTTTCGAAAAATGCTGTAAAATCGTTAAAATTTTGGTTCAGCAATGGCTTGTTTGTCCCCAAAAATACAAAAATACCAATAAATACTCGACTATTTGAGTATAGCCAAGAAAACGACAACTACCTACGTTATGCATTGCCAAAAGGAAATTTGTAAGCAAATCACAAAAACTTTTATGAAGCTATTAAACTCTTTTTCGAAAGCGGAACCAACTGCGATAACAGGAACAAACAGAGACTTGACGTCTTTGTTTGAAAGTGTATAATGCTCGAAGTCTGTGAGATGGCTGGGTGGCAGAGTGGTTATGCAGAGGACTGCAAATCCTTGTACGTCGGTCCGATTCCGGTCCCAGCCTCCAATGTTTTTGTTGAGGCATACGCTGATGCGGCTTGCAAGGCGGATGGTGCCCGTGCGATATGCATTTGACGAGAGAGAAATGAAAAGGCTAATTGCTTTTGCAACCATTTGCTTGTTTTGTGATTGTGCGCAAACTGTAAATCGCGAGCCTCTGCTTCCGGATCCACGAGCTCCGTTGGAGCTTGTTAACCAGTACTTGCCAGAAGACAAGAAAAAATTATACGGACAGCTTTTGAAACTTCGAGTAGATCCTGTGTTGTGTTTGCAAGAGGTATTTGGAAACGAAGAACAAGAAAATTATCCATCGGCTGTTGCAACGCTACTGAAATTTGCCGTTTGTTACGAAGGAGCTGGTATAAATGATGATAGCCAGTATATACCCCTAAGTAAATACACAGAAGGAATGATCGATCATGCGGTCAGTGCTCAAAGTCCTCGTACGTTCAAAATATTAAGGCTTAACGCTTTGGAGGCACTAGAAAAATCCAGAGCGTATCTGCTTATGTTTCCCAAGGATTGAACAACGGTGCTTACAACACTGCGTTTACTTATATTTATTAATTTTGTTATATACTGTGAAGATAAATGAAGCATATTTTTCAGATGATGGATAAAAAGAAAACGCCTGTACTGCTGGTAGGATGCGGGAATATAGGCGGAGCTCTACTGAAGCTTTGGTCATCTTTTGATATTTTTAGTGAGATAGTTGTAGTGCAGCCGAGCCTGGCATCTGCCGAAGATTTTGCTTGCTATAATTCGATAAAATTCGTTAATGACGTAAAGAATATTAGATCTATTGCGAAACCGACTATGTTGGAGGATTTTTTAGGAGTATACGGAACGCAGGACCGCAGCGTACTTGATGTACGTGAGGATCCGAGTACCGGAACGACGACAAAAAGACCCAACAGAGGAAGGTTACGCGACGATTTTGTTCCGGACGTTGTGGTTCTAGCCATCAAGCCACAGATGGCGGAGACGGTGATTCCTAGTTTGCGTCCATACATAGGAGAAGCTCTTGTTATATCAGCGCTTGCTGGAACAGCATTAGACAAATTAGCCGCATTAACGGCGAAGGACAGTCGCATCGTCAGAATCATGCCGACCGTCGCCATAAAAACCGGTCGGAGCGTTAATCTTGCGTTTGCAAACAAAAACGTTGACGTTACTGGCATTGAAATGGTGAAAAAAATCATTGGATTGTCCGGAGAAATCACCTGGGTTCAAGAGGAAAATCATCTAGATATTCTTACGCCCATTTCCGGATCCGGTCCTGCCTACTTTTTCCTATTGGCGGAGATATTGGTTGAAGAGACCGTAAAACTCGGCATAGATGAAGATACGGCACGTCACATTATTCAGGGAACTCTCGTCGGAAGTGCAAGTCTTGTCTCAGATAATGTTGATTTTGCCGCTCTTAGAGAATCCGTAACCAGCAAGAAGGGAGTTACCGAAGCTGCGCTGGAAATTATGTCGTCCGGAATGCGCAATGTAATGGAAAAATCGTTGAAAGCGGCAATGCAACGTCTAGAGGAATTGAAAAAATGAAAATCGTTGTAAAAATAGGAACCCAGAGTATTTTATCCGCCGATGGAATTCCGCTGGAGCCGGTCTTCAATTCGTTGGCGGAGCAAATCATAAATATGAAAAACGAGGGACATAAAGTCATTCTAGTGAGTTCCGGAGCCGTCTGTCTCGGAAGGCAAATGGCGAGGCGCATTTTGAAGAAGGAGTATGGTAGTTCCATTGGTGAAAAGCAGCTGCTGGCATCAATTGGGCAGCACGAGCTCATGAACATATATTCGTCTTTATTTGGAAAATATGACGTAGCTGTCTCCCAGTTATTACTAACGAAGCAAGATTTCGAAACCAGAAAAAAATACCTGAATATCAAGCGGATATTTGAGGAATTGTTTTTAAATGACGGAGTTCTTCCCATAGTAAACGAAAACGACAGCGTTGCCATCGAAGAGCTAATGTTTACGGACAACGACGAGCTGTCCGGACTTATCGCCACCCAAATCGGCGCTGATAAGCTGATAATTCTCAGCAATGTCATGGGAGTATACGATGGATCACCGGCCGACGAAAAATCCCAATTGATCCCCGTCATAGATCCAAAAACCGGATGGCCAGAGGTGTCTACGACGAAAAGCGCCCACGGACGTGGCGGCATGTTCAGCAAGCTAAATACCGCGCGCAATGCATCTGGAGTGGGAATCATGACACACATAGCCTGTGCCAATCATCCGAAGGTCATTGAGGAAATAATCCGTGGGGAATCGGTGGGAACATCCATTATTCCATCCGAGAAAAAGTCCAACATTAAGCGATGGGTGGCCTATAACGCCGACTACTCGCGTGCATCGATCATCATAAACGACGGACTTCTGAACATTCTGAAAAATAAAAAGGAAATGGTTAGTATTCTGCCGGTGGGAATAGAAAAAATTTCCGGAGAATTCAGAAAAGGTGATATCGTAAAAATTACATCGTTGAGCGGAAATACCGTCGGCATAGGCGTGGCACGGTACGACGATAAAAAACTGGAAGAGCTCCTGGGACAGAAAAACAGCAAGGAATTTATACACTGCGATTACATGCATATTTTTTAGGATAAGACAAATGAACATTCTTGATCAAATGGAAAAAGTACGAGGTAAAGATGGTGAGATTACCGAAGGTATGAACATTATCCATCAATTGAGCTGCATGAAAGAAGCAGGCCGTAAAGTTATGGAACTGAGTGATGATACCAAAAATCGTTTTTTAGAGGCGCTTTCGGAAAAGCTTGTTAAGTGTAGTGATGAAATTATCAGAGAAAACGCCAAGGATTTAGCGCTAATGTCTCCGGATGATCCCATGTACGATCGATTGTTGCTCGACAAATCTCGCATAGAATCTATGGCAAACGACGTCCAAAATGTAATTGCGCTGCCTTCTCCAGTTGGTCTAACGCTGGAGCATAAAACCATGCCAAATGGATTGATCATAGATAAAGTCTCCGTACCACTCGGAGTTGTGGCCGTCATCTACGAATCCCGCCCAAATGTGACCATCGACGTCTTCGCGCTGTGCTTTAAATCCGGCAACGCCTGTGTTCTAAAGGGCGGAAAAGAAGCGCATCACAGCAATACTATTTTGGTAAAAATAATTCGTCAGCTTATATCCCATCGATACAATATGGATCAACAAATTGTATATCTTATGCCTCCGGGACGCGAAAGCACCAAACTCCTATTGAATGCCGTTGGATCAGTTGACGTCTGCATTCCGCGAGGAAGTCAATCGCTGATTGATTTCGTCAGAAAGAACGCTCAAATTCCAATCATCGAAACCGGAGCCGGAATTGTGCACACGTATTTCGATTTGGAAGGCGACGTGGAAAAAGGCGCCAAAATAATAAAGAATGCCAAAACTCGACGTGTAAGTGTGTGCAACGCTCTCGATTGCCTCATAATTCATAAAAACCGACTAGGAGATCTACATCAGTTAGTCGAGCCATTGGCGGAATCAAATGTTGAATTATACGCTGATGAAGATGCCTACGCTGCACTTGAACATCATTATGCGGCACATTTGCTGCATCATGCAACCAAACACGATTTCGGAAAAGAGTTTCTTTCCTACAAAATGTCGATAAAAACCGTTGGCGCTATTGATGAAGCAACGAACCATATTAGAGAGTATTCCTCAGGACACAGCGAGGCCATAATTACGGAAAGTGAATTTGCAGCAAAATATTTCATCGAAAAAATTGACGCCGCTGTGGTATACGTCAATGCATCGACGGCTTTTACAGATGGAGCACAATTCGGAATGGGCGCGGAAATAGGAATCAGTACGCAGAAATTGCATGTGCGTGGTCCAATGTCCCTGGAAGCACTAACGAGCTATAAATGGATCGTTCGCGGAAACGGAAACATCAGGTGATTGCCAACGTGACGGTGTCTGCGACACAGGCGTTTTCTGTTTTGCTACTGGTTGCATTGTATGCGAGATGTATTTGCGTGAGCGCTTTGCTGAAAAATAGAGCGTTCGATAAAAATGCTACGGCTCAATTTCCGCTTATTTCATACCCCCTCGGAATAAAACTTGAGCCAATTTTTACGTGATCGAGTTTTCCTTTTGACTCAAGGTCGATAGATTCATAGCCTATCTTTTTTACGGTGGATCCATCAATGGTATCTCCGACATTGATCCAATTGTTGTCGACAAATGCCTTCTCGTTTTCAATGACGCAGTGCAATTTATGCTCCTCGTCATCTGATTGGAATAGAGACACAGAACCAATATCGAACATACTCTTGTTTTTCATAGGTTTTACGAAATTTTGCAGAGAATTTTTATCGAATAAATATAATCTGCATTGAATCTTTGCGACGAAATCATTTTTTCCTCTTTTGGTTATTCCAATGGAATCAACTTCCACAGGCCCCGGCGACTGAGCATAGATTTCTCTCAGGAAGCTATATATGTCCCGCTCTTTTTTTGCTGAAAGTTGTATCCCCATTTCATCGGCTCGAAAATATTTGTCGTTTGTTGCTTTGTTTTTTAGCATGACCTTATCAATAGATGCTTTCTTGGCACAATCTCTGATATGTTTCTGCGCATTGTAATTTGACGCATCGTCGCATAATTTTATGGCAGGAAAGGAGGATTGCGAAATATTATAAGCTAATTTTTCGAGGTTGTTTTTATGAAAAAGTGCGCTTTCTTTTTCCTGAAAAACTTCCTCAAATTTCGTTTTCTTAAAAACGCAGGCCATCAATAGAATAAATGCAAGACAAGCTAATCCATATATTTCTATTTCATTTTTATGCATATTACAGCCTCAAATTTTTTATGAGAAGAATCGTTCGCATCTAGGAGTTCGTATTCGGAGCGTGTATTTTCTGTTTTTTCCACAGTGATGGACATGCGATCATTTGAGAGCTGCTGCAATTTATTCATGAGCGACGTGTTTAGAGTAGTTTTCAATTTTATGGTTGTACCACGAGCGATCCGAGCCGCACTGGCGTTTTCTTTTGCGGAGGCCGTTTTGGCATCGGAGATAGAGCTCGCATACGTTTGGGAAGCTATCTCAGAAAAAGTAACCGCCTGTGGTGCAACCACTTTAATAATAGCGGATACTTCTTGAAATGCACCAAGCGGAGATCTTACATTTTTCAGAATTTCGATAAGACGTTCAATAAATCGATAATTTTCATCGTTTACTTTGAATTGAAAATTACTGGATGCGTCTTCCACGATTTTTTCGGTTGTCGTTTCCATGAAAATAACGCTTTGTTTTTCGTGCACGACTTTCAAACTAAAATATAACAAACACAGCACTTCGAAAAATATACAAATGTACAAAACAAAAGAAATTTCCAGATGTCTTTCTCTTAAAGTTGTTCGAAAATGATTCTTACAATTACGAATGGAACGAATATTTTTGTTAGTCGAAAAAAATTTCAACAGCATAAGCTCAACATCTTCATATTCCTCTATTCGGATAACCTCTTGATTTTCAAGCGTAATATTATCATACGTAGTAATTATTTTTATTTCGTCTTTTAATCCGAATCTTCTCAGATATTTTATCGTGTCCAGTGCAGCATTGGCGACATCTCGCGGCAATGTATTGGGAAGCATTCGAGATAGCACTATCCCCTCCCCTATTCCAGCCACTATTTTTATTCCGCTGGATTTGTGATGGGCAACATATATCCACCAGGTTTTTTCGCTGATTTCTGTGATACTTTTGCAAAACGCAGCTATTATATTCTCCATCAGCGTCACCTGCTTGAAGCTGGACACGTTTACTCCTGCCAAATCAGCTTCAACTTTGGAATTAGTGCTCGCACACATTGCCGCTGAGGGCGAAGCCATTATCGGATCCAGCGTCACCAGCTTGAAGCTGGACACGTTTACTCCTGCCAAATCAGCTTCAACTTTGGAATTAGTGCTCGCATACCCTGCCGCTGGGGGCGAAGCCATTATCGGATCCAGCGTCACCAGCTTGAAGCTGGACACATTTTCTCCTGATGAAGCAGCTTCAACTTTGGAATTAGTGCTCGCATACCCTGCCGCTGAGGGCGAAGCAGAAAATGGATCCAACGTCACCAGCTTGAAGCTGGACACATTTACTCCTGCCAAATCAGCTTCAACTTTGGAATTAGTGCTCGCATACCCTGCCGTTGAAGGCGAAGCCATTATTGGGTCCAACGTCACGTTGGCGGTTTTCTGCACATAAAATTCGTATTTTTTAAAAATATTAAAATTTTTTGTGGGCAACAGAAAAATGTCTTCCGATTGCTTTGCGGCTTTTCTCATGCATTTCAATGCGTTATATGCGTCCAAAATGTTGCAATTGGGAAGAGTTTCCAGTGAAAAGTCCACATCCGCTCTATCAATGACAATTTTATGCTTGCTCACTTCATCTGAGTTTGCTAAAAAATCTCCAAGCCTTACGACGGTGTCGTCCCATTTTTCATCGAAGATTCTTACGTTTTTTTCCATCAAAAGTGCGTACATCTCATGCCCCCGCAACTTCTACATAGCTATATATTGGAAATAACAACCCAGAGATGATCATTATGAAAATCAACCCGGTAAGTACCGTCAGTCCAACACTAAACTGTTGCCCCAACGCCTTGATATCAAACAATATTTCTCCATACTGCACCTGACTCATGTGGGCGAAACTTTCGGATAAATCTCCGTTTTCTTCTCCGATAAATATCGCCGATAGCGTTTCCGGAGACATAAAATTTATTTCCGAGAATGATTTTCCAATTGGATATCCGTCTGTTATTTGTTTTTTCGCCTTAAGCAATTCACTTTTTATGTCCTCAAATTTTGTGGAAGAAATCGCCAGCTCCATCGCGTCCATAAAGTCCAGTTTGGCATCCAGAGCGATGTGCATAATCTCGCAAAAATGCCAGAAACTGATTTTCACGGCAATGGGGCCTATTTTCGGAATTACCAATAATGCATTCAAGATTTTTATGCGTCCGTCTTTTGTTAACATAAAAAAGCATAATGTTATCAGTGTAGTAAGCAAAAAATATCCGAGTATTTCCGCGATTTTTGGCAGTACATTCAGCATGAATAATGTAACATCTGGCACTTCCCCATTGGAGAAGTCGCAGATGAGCGACATCACCTGCGGTCCCAATATGCAAATGCTAAAAACTAAGATGAACACAGCCAGCAACACGAGAAAAACAGGATAGGCAACGGCGCGTTTCACATCGTTTTTCCAATTCGACTGCAATTTTAAGAACTTCAAGATGTTGGTGATGATGTCAGACAGGCGCCCAGTCTGTTCCGCTGATTTTAGCAATGTAATTATGGTCCAATCGAACATCCCACCGCTTTTCTCAAATGCGGCTCCCAGAGATGATCCATTTTTCAGCGAGTCCAGCACATTTACCAGAGATGCCTTCAATATTTTGCTATCGTGTAAATCGAGGAAAGACTCAATTGCCTTGTCTATGCGCACTTTGCATTTCAATTGCATATCGATGTGGAAGAAAAACATCAGCAGATCTTCCGGCACGATTTTCCTCTGGGATAGATGTGCTTTTTCCATCGATATTGGATGACATTTTTTGGTTTTTAGGGAAGAGTACGCAGACTCATAATCGTTCGCCACCAGAAAGCCGTCAATTTTGGATCCATTGCAGGAGAGAGCGTGGTATCTATATATTGGCATATTTTATGACCCTCTCTATTTCGTCAATGGTCGTTCTCCCGTTTTTAATGGCCTCCTGGGAACTCATGGCAAACGATTTATCCGATTTCAGCTGGTTTATATCTCCGGTCGCCAGTATCTCCGCCTTTTTTGCCTCCGAGAAGTACAAGTACTCGGTTAGCGGAAACCGTCCCACTGATTTTTTAGGCGTCATGTTGCGCACCAATCTCTGGGAGAGAATGCCAATGAGTGACGGCACAATATCGCTCAACTTTACGTTTAAATTCAACAATCTACGAATTGCATCAACGGGATTTGTCGCATGTATCGTCGCCAATACCAGTCGCCCCGTCAGAGACGCACGGATAGCACTTGCCGCAGTTTCTTCGTCTCTTATTTCGCCGATGAGTATCACATCCGGATCCTGCCGCAAAATAGATCGGATGCCGTCGGCAAACGATAATAGCCCACCTTTCCGCAGCTCCATCTGATTGATGCCATCCATTTGGTACTCTACGGGATCCTCCAGAGTCATGATATTTACCATTGGTGAGTCTATTTCCTTCAGCAGCGAATAGAGAGTGGTGGTTTTTCCGGAGCCGGTTGGACCTGCAATAAGAAAAATCCCACTGGAAAACGTCGTAATTTTCTTTAGCCACAGGAAATCGTTGTGCGTAAAACCGAGCTCCTCCAGCGACCTAAGCCCATTGGACGAATCGAGAATTCTCACGACAATTCCCTCTTCGCTTTTATCAATATGTGTGGAAATTCTGAGATCAATGGACTTTCCACCCAAGCTGATTTTCACATGACCACTCTGTGGATGATGATGATCCGTAATGTCCAGCTTCGCCATTAGCTTCAGCTTTGCCTTTATGCGCGCCCAAAGCTCAAACGATATTTGCGTCATTACCTGGAGCAATCCGTCAATTCTTACGCGAATTCTCACATACGTTTCCTGCGGTTCGAAGTGAATGTCACTGGCGACGGACTCAACCGCGTCAAATATAATTTTGTTCAGCAGCAGAAGAGGATCCCTTTCGATGCCATCGCGACTGCATTTCATAATCTCGATAAATCTCAGGATTTCGCTTTTCTTTGCAATGAAAAATTCTATTTTTAGACGTCGGAAATGTGCGCCTATTTTGTCGATTGCTTTTATGTCGCCGGGATCCGCAATGGCAACTCTCACTACTCTGTCATCGATAAAAAAGACTATTGCATTACACGAGAATGCCGTTTCATAGTCAAGCGCACCGAGAGTCTCATCATTTATGTACAAAAATTCCAGACTTACGGAAGCAATCGAATACAATTCAGCCAGAACCTCCATCAAATGATCTTCTTTCAGAAACTTCAGATTCACAGCCAATTGTCCAAATAGCAGATCGTCGTTTTTTTGGGATTCGACAATAGCTCTGATTTGTTTTTCCGTCAGCAATCCTTTCTTGAGTAATGTACTTCCTATGCATTGAAAAACAGAACAACGTTGCGTTCGCATAACAAAATCCTTTTTACCAAGAAGCCATAAGTAATGTTATAATCTTATTGCTAACAAAAGATGTATTTTCTAGACTTCAACACAATTTATTTTTGAGAGATTGCATGTATACCTCTTCGAGGTGAGAATATGGATTTTTTTCTGGATTACACGTCTCTTCGGAGCTCCGAATGACGAGGAACTCTGAAATCGCCGTCATCCAGAGGAGTGCGTAGCGCGACGTAGAGATTCGCAGCTACATAAACAGGAAAAGCATACTACAACTTTATCGAGCACAGGATTCTATGGTTCTCAGGAAATGTGCCAACATGGACAGCTTCAATTTCTCGCGCCCCAAGGCCTCCATAGGAGCACATGAGGCCAATATACCTGTGCTCAGCAACTACTTTCCGGATAACACGGAGCCATTCGAAGAGCCGCTGCTACAATAATATCCTCTTGGAATTTAGTCGCCCCAAGTCCTTCCACTTTGACCATGGAGCGAAGCGCCTTCAAATAAGCTTTTAAGTGGTTTGAGTAATCTCTGTACTTGATTCATTCCCGCCGAACTCTGTCCCCGTTGTTTCCAATCAGTATTTTCTACATCAACATAATTTATGAGCCTATCAAGATCACTAGATTCTTGCGGAGACATCCGAAGACTGCTACTCCTGATATTTTTGGCATAGTCTACAAGGGAAGAAAGTTCTCGTACATGGTCAACTTCGCCACCACCAATGCTTGATGCGTTACTCGGTTGCCACCCATCAATACGTCCGATAAGATCATTTATATTAAGGACTGGAGACAGAGGTGACGACCCAACCCCGGTGACCGACATATCAGTCTGAACACTTGCGACATTTTTTCTCAGCTTCTCTATCTTCGTCTTATCATTTCCTAGAGCTACTGCACGATCCAACATAGAATTATAGTCAGCTCTTACCTTTTCCAGTCCTTGCTTATAATCATCCAGTGTATGTTCCAGAACGGCAAGCTGCTTTTGTCGAAGGTCATCATGTTTCTCGGCGGCATCAATAGCCGCATAAAATCCCTGCTGAGCTTCATTAAGCGCTTTTTTCGTTTGCTCTTTCTCATTACCAATAGCTGCATCAAATTTCTGCTGAGCTTCATCAAGCGCTTTCTGCAGTCGCACCTTATCATTTTCTAGAGCTACCGCACGATCCAACATAAAATTATAGTCAGCTCTTACCTTTTCCAGTCCTTGCTTATAATCATCCAGTGTATGTTCCAGAACGGCAAGTTGCCTTTGTCGAAGGTCATCATGTTTCTCGGCGGCACCAATAGCTGCACCAAATTCCTGCCGAGCTTCATCAAGTGCTTTCTGCAGTCGCACCTTATCATTTTCTAGAGCTACCGCACGATCCAACATAAAATTATAGTCAGCTCTTACCTTTTCCAGTCCTTGCTTATAATCATCCACTCTATTTTCCAGAACGGCAAGTTGCCTTTGTCGAAGGTCATCATGTTTCTCGGCGGCACCAATAGCTGCACAAAATTCCTGCTGAGCTTCATCAAGTGCTTTCTGCAGTCGCACCTTATCATTTTCTAGAGCTACCGCACGATCCAACATAAAATTATAGTCAGCTCTTACCTTTTCCAGTTCTTGCTTATAATCATCCACTCTATTTTCCAGAACAGCAAGCTGCTTTTGTCGAAGGTCATCATGTTTCTCGGCGGCATCAATAGCCGCATAAAATCCCTGCTGAGCTTCATTAAGCGCTTTTTTCGCTTGCTCTTTCTCATTACCAATAGCTGCATCAAACTTCTGCTGTGCTTCATCAAGCGCTTTATGCAGTCGCTCCTTATCATTTTCTAGAGCTACCGCACGATCCAACATAAAATTATAGTCAGCCCTTGCCTTTTCCAGCCCTTGCTTATGATCATCCAGTGTATGTTCCAGAACGGCAAGCTGCTTTTGTCGAAGGTCATCATGTTTTTCGGCGGCACCAATAGCTGCACCAAATTCCTGCCGAGCTTCATCAAGTGCTTTCTGCAGTCGCACCTTATCATTTTCTAGAGCTACCGCATCAACGCCAGCTTTTTTAAGCTGCCCTTGACAAATATCAAGCTGCTTTTGGACAACGTCATTCTGCTTTTGGACAACATCATTCTGCTTTTTCTGAACAGCAAGCCGCTCTTCCAGCTCTTTAACAACAGCAGGATTTGACTTTGGCGCTTTCTTCAGCCGTTCAATCTCCTTTTGCCGCCTCTCATTCTCCTCTTGCAGCCTCTTCAGTTCTGCATCCTTCTCCTTTTGCTGCCTCTTCTGCTTCTCTCTACTTGCCTTGTGCGCCGCCGTATCTGCAGCATTCAAGTTACGAGTGGACGCGCGGCCCTGCGCTGTAGGACTAGCTCCTGGATAAGCGACTTTCTGAGGACAAGCAGAAGCAGATACTTCGAACGGCGTAGATGACATCAGTGCAATTACGCATGCGCTACATATTAGTTTTTTCATTTTTTTCTTCTCCTATATTATAAAAAAACATAATACAAGCATACAACAAAAAAAACGATCTGTCAAACGAAAAAAATGATTTTTCGAAAATTATTTTTGTTTTTTTGTTTGGCATATGTACAGAAACCTTACGGTGGTCGCTTTTATATGGATTCTGGTTTTCTTGTCATTAATTGTGCATCTGGGATTCAGCACTATAGTAAAGTCGCCTTGTGGTGGCATCGAGAAATATCGCCTACAGTAGCCGCTATCCTTGGTGGTGGTTGCGCCATAGGCATTATCAACAACACGCATACGACAGGTACTCGCTGCGCTTTGCACACTCAAGATCATAAGTTGGATTTCCCTTTTCTTTGTATCCCACGCCACTTCGTGACTCTGGATGACGAGAAACATAAAAACTACTGTTATCCAGAGGAGCGAAGCGACGTCGAGACCAAGAGAAAATAAGTTATCTCTATATTTGCTCAAGTGGCAATTGCTGGGCGCCCGTTAACAATATTGGCTGCGTGCTAAATGTGCAACGACACCATTATACGTGCAACAAATCCCTTTGTCTCCAACTTTGAATCTACTGTCTTTGTGGCATCAGCATCTTTTTCAGGATGGCGCGCAAAATGCATTTCATCATTGAATTCAAGTTTTCCATTTGTTTTGGATTTGAACCTGTAACCAATCTCAGCTCTCAGGGAGGAATGCTTTGTCATTGCCTTCTCGATTCCGAGATCTATTTCGGGAACAGCTTTTGATAACCGCACTTCACTGTGATTTATACCAGTTGATGCTGTCGATTTTACGAATGCACAACCAAACTTCAAATAGGGCAGAATACATGCTGAGTCCAGATAATAACCGAGTCTGGCGGATATAACAGGCGTTACCTGTCCATGATGTATCTTGTTCGAGCCTCCATTGAATCCAGCTTCAAAACTATTGTTTTTCTCGGTTTTTTGACCAAATTCAACTAAACACTCCAGACCAGCATAGAAGGAATTAAAGAACCTCCCGTAACCAGCAGCAAGGACTCCAAGAAACGCTCCCTTATCGAGGCCAGCAATCTTGTAGTTTCTTTTATCATCGTATGCCACCCTTGTGAGAAATGGAGCAGAGACGGTTCCAAATTCACTAGAGTTACCTTCATCATCAACACCAAACTTATACTCATTTGGCGGCAGCTGCTGATCAACAACGACATTGCTAAAACCTCGCCTTTCAAGCTCGCTCTTAATGGCAGACGCACCTTTATAGATATTTGCTCCTTCTGCATACTCAACGACTCCATTTGCCGCCGCCATATCCACATTGTCAATTGGAGCAGGAATTGTAAAAGCATCACCATCGACAATTGGATCAGAAGTATCGTAAGCATCACATTCAGCGCGAGCAGCAAGTAAAGCGTCACCGCCAACACATGTGAGTTCAATACCTTCCTCTTGATGTTGCGAATAATCGTTATGTCTAATAGTACCAAAATCGGCACCACGCGCCGGAATTTTCTCCACTCCTCCATTCTTAACGCTCTCATAATGCTGATGACTGGTGGTCACCTTAGAGTCTGTGAAATTTCCACCGACGCCCAGCGCTCCATAGAAACCTGCAAGAGTCGCTTTTTGCGAATCTTGCGAAGATGCCTCATCTGCGCCGGTGGCGTCAGTACCAAGAACATCTGCGCAGGCAAAAAGACCTAGCACACTAGTATATACATATAAGTTTTTCATATCACTTCCTTCACTTCTCCAAAAAATAATAATAGCATTATACAACATCTTTAAAAAAATTGCAAGTGTTTTCTCTAACGCCAATGGAGCTTTTTCAGGGCTATTTCCTGTGCGTCCAGCGTCATTGTGAGCGCTTCTTTTGGAGCTCTGGCCACATACTGTACTTGCAGCACATGCGCTATCCGATAAATAAATGCTCGTAGTGCAACTACTCATCCAGAGCTCCTCGGAGCGTGAAGTGCCTTGGGATTCAGGAAACCGACTTATAAAATTGAATGCGTCGCCCTGTCTTGCAATGACTGCCGAGAAGGACGTGCGGAGTGTTCGCATCTTCGCATCCTGATACGCTTTTAAAACGATATTACAATATTCAACAAAAAAATCAAAAATATTTTTCAAAAACATTTGACAAAACCGTTTTTTTTTGATACATTTTAGTATGCTTTTTTATAAATATAGGAGGAAAAATGAAAAGGTTAATGATAGGATCGGCTGTCGCAATTATGTTGGTGGCAAACGTTGTAGATGTAAATGCATGGCCGTTTGGGACTGGCAGTGGGCAATCAGACAAAAAAACCAGCTGGGGGCACAACAACAAAGATACCGTTAAAATGTTAGGTAGTTATTACAAAAGTTCCACGGATGATGCAACTGAGGCAATAGGTATTACGAGGAAATTTTATGACGGTCTGAACACTCTCAATACGACAACCAAGAAAAAACATGCGAGGACGATAAGTTCCTGCAGAAGCGCTTGGCAGAAGGTTGACATAGCGCTGGAGTCCATTCAGCATAAAAGAAAAGTGGATGATATTGTGCCTGACTGTAAAGATGCGTTAAATGCTGTTGTGAAGAGCACAAGCGATCTTGCTGCATTGGTAGGCGAAGAAGCATTCAAACCATTGCGTAAGCTATTTGAGAAGTGGCCATCTGCCCCAGATGCGTCATCGTCATCAGATAAATCTGGTGCAGCAAAAGCGATATATGATCTTTATGAGGCTATACAAGGATTGGCAGAACCTATTGTATTCAATAGAAAGACTGTGGTGAGTAGTGAAATACCTAGGTTGACAACGCCTATCGTAAGCGCTGGAGGCACTATAACAATACCGCCTCCGCCGCCGAGAAGAGCGCCATCACCCAGATTGACAACGCCTATCGTAAGCGCTGGAGGCACTATAACAATACCGCCTCCGCCGCCGAGAAGAACATCATCAAGTGACGTTGATTACAGTCATAATCTCTACGACGAGAGTAAGGTGCTTTCTGGTTCAGCCCTAAATAAGCGCATTGCGCGAAGAAATAAAGCCGAAAATGACGTTGATTATAGTCATAATCTCTATGGCAATGGTAGTCGGATACCGCCACAGTTTTTGCCACCTGGTGGCGTATCACCAAATCGCAATAGCTCAAATAGCGCGCCACCGCCTTTGCCACCACATCCATATGCTAAGATCATGAAGGCAGTTAAAAACTCTCACTACTTACTTGATGATGACGACGATGACTCTGCTGCAAATGCTGCAGACAGCGTATCACCGCCACCAAGTCTCAGTCGCTCAAGTAGTGCGCCACCACAGCCTTTGAATGCAAGAGAGGGAATGCCACAATCGTCGCACAGACGTTCTGCATCAGCAGGTGAATTATTTGAAAAGCTTAAGGCACGTAAAGCGGCCAACGATGCACGATACGCTGCCGCTGAGCAAGAGGCTGCTGCCAAGAAAGCCGCGGATCCCGCTGAGCGAAAAAAAGCAGAGGATGCCAAGAAAGCCGCCGACATGTTAGCTGCTGGCGAAATCGAACAAGCTACAGCACCGAAGGTGTGTGTGATAGGTGGTGCGGCACCAGCAGCTTTAGGGCCGCGCCTAGCTGCATTGAGAGCGCAGATACATCCCGATGATGAGGATGACGATAATTGGTAGATGTGTAAAGGTTCAAATAGATATGAGACGGCTCCAAAACCAAACGACTATATATTTTTAGTTGCAAAGAAAGTGAAAGGTCTCCAAAATAGGTGAAGTATTTTAAATTAACCTTAAGGAGACCGAAAGGAGACCGATATGCACAATCTGCGCAGTAATGATCTTAGACCGAATTGCTGAATTAATACAGAGGAAAACGATCTTATTAATCAGATCAAGGCTCTAATAGAAGACTGTGAAAGGCTGAAAGATATGGTTGGCGAGAAGGCAGCACAAAAAGATCTTGGTATATCGCGAGCGACGTATTATCTCCGCAGGAAGGTTCTGGCGAGCATGTTGCAGGAAACGTGGACGCCATCTTCTAAACGGCCAAAGCATACTCGTATTCGCTGCTGGGAAGAGCATCAGAGAGGATTGGTGCTGAAGATTCGCCGAGAGAATCCGACATACGGCATGCGGAAAATCGCCATGATTTTGAGGCGTGAGCACGGTCAAACCATGAGCGAAAGCACAGTCGGACGCATCTTGAACATTCTGATGAAGAACGGCTTTGTAACGAAATCGATATCTGCTCCTGTCAAGAAGAAGGGGCGGACTTTCAATAGGCACGCACAGCCCTGGACTTTCAAGCTATACAAGCATATGGTGCTTGGCGAACGCGCTCAGATAGAACACATGACCCCCATTATTTAGACAACTGGCAGGAGATTTAGAGAGCCAAGTTTGGAAAGCTCTGCACTAGTGGTTTTGGGCACCCTCTACTTACAATCCAGAGCCACGAAGTGGTATATGGAGCCAGAAAAAAAAATCCTACATTTTCAATTTAATCTTGCATATTTTTGGTCGTTGTAATAAATGTTTTTCTAGAAATTCTTTCAAAACTACCATATGTTTTGCAAAAAATACTCATATTTTAGGCGATTCGACAATCTGTTTCTTTTGTAAAAAAAATGATGTTTTTTTATGTTTTCTTCTATAAGTTAACGTTTCTTTAACTTTTTATCGTTACACTAACTACATTAACCATTATATAGGAGGAAAAATGAAAAGGTTATTAATAGGATCAGCTGTCGCAATGATGTTGATGGCTGGCGTCGATGATGCAAATGCGGGACTGTTTGATGCTAAGGGGCGAACAACGGGCGCAAAAACCACGCTTGGACACAATAACTCAGAGGTTATTGCGTTTTTTAAGAATGCCGGATATGCTAAGGATAAGGGGAAGGGAGACTACATCGATGAGGCAAATATTGCAATAAAAATCCAGAAGCAATTTCTTGCCGATCTAAAAAAGTTCAGAACTGACAAAGTCAATAAGACCAACAAGGCACTTGTAGGATTGGTGGAAACCTGCGAAAAGGGGTGGAAATCGGTTGGTGTTGCGCTGGAGTCCATTCAGCACGCAAGAAAAAAGTACGATATTGTTCCTGACTGTGATGATGCACGGAAGCTTGTTAAGACAAGCACCGAAGCTCTTCTTGTAGATGAAGTTGGTAAAGGATTCGCAGAGACATGTAGAGATTTGATAAATGAAGGAGTGGCAGACAAAAAGGGTGAGCTTAGTGGTAAATGGCCAGATGGACCAACACAAACTGCAGTGGGTTCAGAAAGCTCAAAGACTGGCGATGATAAAGTTCTTACGGCAATATATAATCTTTATGATACCATAAATGCGCTTGGCGAATCTGCGAGATTGGCAGCAGAAGGAGAGAGTTTTGGGGTAGTAGGTGATCTACAGACTGAGAAAGCGGCACTGAGTACGAACGTAGCTACGCTACAGAAGAATCTGACAACAGCTAATAAGAAGATTGTATCATTAGAGACGCAGCTGGAAGAAGCTAATGATAGGATAGATTCATTAAGTACGCAGCTGGAGGCAGCGCTTAAGACGGCGAAACCGACACCGTCAACGGCAGCGGCAGCAGCTAAGAAGACGACGACACCAGCGGCGACACCAGCTAAGAAGGCGCCGGCACCAGCGGCGACACCAGCTAAGAAGGAGCCGGCACCGGTGGCTACAAAGAAGGCAGCTCCTAAGAAGACGGGGGGAGCTTAAGCTTTGTTCGGAGATTTTACACTCCGGTAGTAACGTTGGAATTACTACGTTTCCTTTTGGAGTATTTAAAACCTATGCGTTGCATTTCTGTGTTTGGCTATGTCAAATTGCAAATGCAACGCTTTATTGACATATGTGCATGTTCAATCCCTAACCCCGCTTCATTTTATACTGCCTATCGTGTTTTTGGTTCATTTTTGAGTATTTTCTGCAAAAATATAGACCGCCTAATTAACGGCATATTGCTCAACAATAAAATCTGAAAATTCAGGCAAAAGCGGTGTAGGCATACTAAACTAGAGCGGAGTTAGGGTTCAATATGAAAGTACATCAAGTGGCGACCTAAAAAGAGACTGAGCTCACAAATGCAGAACAGTAGCAACGCAGGAAATATGCTACGCCGGCTCGGATTGTCATGTTAGGACTCTTGCGCTAATGGATGTCTGGAGGAACTCGTCGATTTCGCCGTCCAGTATGGCGGACACATTACCTTTTTCGAATCCGGTTCGCAGATCTTTTACCATCTGATACGGCTGCATAACATAGGAGCGGATTTGGTGTCCCCATCCGATGTCGTTTTTATCAATGGCGTTTAGTTTCTCTTCTTTTTTTCTCAGTTCCAGTTCATATAGTCGAGACCTCAGCATTTCGAAGGCCATGGCGCGGTTGCGATGCTGGGAGCGATCGATCTGGCACTGGACGACTATTCCGGTCGGAATATGCGTAATGCGAATGGCGCTATCGGTTTTATTGACGTGCTGTCCTCCTGCTCCGGACGCGCGATAGGTGTCGATGCGCAGATCGCTGTCGATTATTTCTATATTTATCGAATCATCAATTACCGGATACACGCCAATGGATGCAAAGCTCGTATGTCTACGGGCGTTGGAATCAAACGGCGATATTCTGACAAGTCGATGAACGCCGGACTCGCTTTTTAGCCATCCGTACGCTTTTTTCCCATCGATTTTCATGGTGGTAGATTTTATGCCGGCTTCTTCTCCGGGGCTTTCTTCGATTATTTCGACGGAGTACTTGTGGTCTTCCGCCCATCTGTAGTACATGCGCAGCAGCATCTGAGCCCAATCCTGTGCCTCTGTTCCACCGGCTCCAGCGTGTACTTCCAGATAGCAGCTGTTTTGATCCGCATCGCCGGAAAAGAAGCACTCCAGCTGATAGATCTTCATGAACTCGTGAAGCTTGCAAATATCAGCTTCCACTTCTGCTACGGTGGATTCATCGTTTTCATCTTCAGCCATTTGCAGCATGATTTTCAAATCAGAGATATCCGTTGCTGCTTTCTTGAATTTATTTAAGTCGCCTTCCACGTTGGACTTCTGCTGCATGACAGACTTCGCTTTTTCCGGATCCAACCACAGATCTTCAGATTCACTAAGTCCGGATAGCTCGTTTAGTTTGGTTTCCAGCGCATCCGGGTCAAAGAAACCTCCGAAGCAAATCCAGCGTATTATCCATCGATTCGAATACTTTTCTTGTTTCTTCTTTCATTTTACCTCGACTTTCTGTTTATTTGGCTTCACGAACGTTATGCTAATTGCCGCCACAAATGCAATAGCACCATTGACTGCAAGCGCCACATCTGCACCGCTATGAGTCCACAATAATCCCGTAAGCAAGTTTGAAACGCATATTCCCGCACTGTAGACGAGATTGAAGATCCCAATTGATGTGCCTTTTATTTGTGGAGGAGAGTAGTCAGTTACCATGGCGTAGAAGGTTCCCTGAGTTGCTCCCCAGTGAATTCCGTAGATGGCTGCTCCAACAAATACGTGCCATATTTCGGTTGCAAGAGCCATAATTATGCAGGAGGCCATCATCATGCAGAACCCCAAGGCTAGGAATATTTTTCTCTCGCGCCTGTCAGACCAGGATCCAACGATTTTCGATGTTGGAGCATTAAATAGATACATAACAGCTAATATGAGTGGCACATACTTGAGAGACAAGCCGATTTCCTTTGCTCGAAGAGCCAGAAACGCCTCACTATATCTGGAGCACATAAAAATAAAACATACAAGCATGTAATACCAAAATTTTGAGCCCAATTGTTTGATGTCTGACTTTTTTATGGGAAATCCATTCCGATCTTTCAGGGGGACTATGCCTTTTGGTTCTTTGATGCCAAAATATATTAGAAGTACCGAAATAAAAATAGGAAGAGACGCAATCATATAGACGAGTCTTATGCTATCGGCCGATGTTCCACTGTAATTAGATAATATGAAAACGCAGACTACAGAACCCACCAGAGATCCAAAGTATGCAAAACTATTGCGTATGCCGTAGCTATCGCCCTTTACTTCCTTCGGAGCACAGTCAGCAATGAGTGCATCCCTTGGAGTATCTCTCAGACCGTTGGTTATTCGTTCTAGGAACTGAGCGGTCACATAGAGGCCGAGCCCATTTGATAGGGCAAACATTGGCTTTGTGAAGGCGGCACACAGATATCCTATCAGAATGAGAATTTTGCGTTTTCCCAGCCAATCGCTGAAAACTCCGGAGAACATTTTCACCAGATACGATATGGCCTCGGATAGTCCTCTAATGCATCCAACTGCTGCTGGAGTAGAGTGCAACACGTTTATGATAAATTCAGGAGTCAGAGCCGTTATAACGACTGCCGCCGAATTGGAAAAGAAACTAACCAATCCCAAAATCCATATGGTCTGGGGAATCGAAACTTTTTTATTATCAGAGTTATCATTTAATGACATCAAAGGCTCCACAGTAAAAAGCTGCTGGCTATCTTCTAGCACACAATTGAATGTTTTGGTAGTTAAAATCAAAATATTTTTTACGGAGAGGCGCTATACCCAGGGTCTTTTAATTCTCCCCAAGAAGTAATAAAGTATTAATAAGTTTTATAGAGGCAAGAGAATGGCAACGTTAACAGAAATATTTTCAAGTATAGAGGATCCGCGGAATCCATCAGGTCGTAGGCATTCATTATTGAGTGTTTTCCGCCTGCTTACAGCTGGACTTTCCAGCGGCAACAAGAGTCTCAAAAGGATAGTTATGTGGGGCAGAAGTTTGCCGAAGAAATCTCGAGAATCATTGGGTTTTTCGAACTCGATTCCTGCAATTGCAACGCTTTCGAATATTTTGCGTCGCATATCTATTCAGTCAGTCGAAAAGGCTTTGGGAACATATTTTTCAACCGAGACGCGAGGAGAACACTTAGCGCTA
>BNWE01000002.1 GCA_025998595.1 Alphaproteobacteria bacterium
ATTTTTTAGCATTTTCTGCAAAAGCATAGACTCCCTAATTAGGTAGTCTATCCTCAAACAAAAAAGGTTGAAGTTTCAGGAATAAGTAGCACAGACGACCTAATTTTGAGCGGAGTTAGCGATTAACCATGTTCATTAATAGGTTTTTGCCACTTTTTGACAATGGAGTTTGAGATGCTGCAGGGCGCAAAAATTTAAATGTGAACATGGTTATTGATTTAAATAGATTTTAGCCATTCTTTCTCTGCTTTCAAGCGCTTTTAATCCATTATTCGCGTTTATAGTAGCAGTGGAAGAACGCGAAAAAGTTGTGTGTTTTTAGAAGATGTTCATATCAAAAACACAAACAGCAGGTATTCAGACTACGTGTATTGAAGATAAGCTGGCATATACATTTCCGTTGA
Source organism: Alphaproteobacteria bacterium (assembly GCA_025998595.1). The sequence goes on from BNWE01000002.1 coordinate 405, forward strand.
TAGCAATTAATGGATTAAAAGCGCTTGAAAGCAGAGAAAGAATGGCTAAAATCTATGCAAGACTGGTGCAGCCATCTACGATGTTTCATTGGTGGTAGTTGATACGGGAGTGATTTTTACTAATCCAATCTGATTCCTCTGTCTTCTAAGGATTTCGATTTTAAAATTAGACAACACATATGTCTGTCCCACATCTGGTATTTTTCTCAATTCGTGCATGACGTAGCCTGCTATGGTGGCGGCGTCATCTTCTGGAAGACTCCAGTCGAACTGCCTATTTATATCGCGAATTGGAGTCGATCCATCTGCAATTACTCCCCCATCGGGTTGTATGCGCATACCGGAGGAAGCAGTGTTATCGTCGTATTCGTCAATGATTTCTCCAACGATTTCCTCCAGAATATCTTCCAGAGTAATGCATCCCATGAGATCGCCATATTCATCCACCACCAGCGCAAAATGCTCTCTTTTCTTCCGAAAATTCTGCAATTGATCTAGTAAATGCGTCGTTTCCGGAATGAACCACGGCTGAGACAGCAATCCATTTATCTTTATTTGCTCCACATTTCCGTTTTCCGTCTGGAGAGCCCTAAAAAATGTTTTTGTCTTTAGAATTCCTATGATGTTTTCCGGATTATCCTTCCAGAGAGGTACCCTCGAAAACGAGCAACTCATTAGCTCCTCAGCGATTTTTTCTATTGGAAGCAATGCATTGATGGTTTTCAGATTTTTCCTATGGACCATGATGTGGCTCACAGTCACTTCCTCCAGATCAAGAATACTCTTGAGCATTATTTTTTTCTGGGCTTCGTCTTCATCTCCACCGGATTCATGCATTTCGATGGCGCCGCGCAATTCTTCGTCAGATTTATTGGGAGATTTAGCGCTGATATTCACTCCGAGAAGTTTCAGAGATGATCTTGCCAGCCACTCCAGCACAAACACAGGCCATCTCATGATTTTTACGATGCTTTTAACAAATGGCGCCACAAACAGAGCATATTTCGACGTGAATTGTATGGCCAGCATCTTGGGAAAGATCTCGGCATATATAGCCGAGACTACGACAACAATAGACTGCAGCATGGTGGGATGTGATATATATTTTAATGAAAACCACGTGCTTATCATCGGAATAGACTGTAAGAGCAGCAGATTGATAACAAGCATCGTCCCTATGCAAGTGGACATTTTCTCACGCAGAGATATGACTCTCTTCGCTCGCTCATCTCCTTTTTTCGCAAGATGATACATGTGGGCTTTGGATGCGCCAGTAATAGCCGTTTCAGCTCCAGATATAAAACCAGCTATGGCAATCAGCAAAAAAATCACCACAACAAAAATAACGTAAATCATAAAAACCTTACCATATAAATTTTATAGGGATTATTTGCGAGCATCTATGTATTCTTTTCCACATCTGACCATCTGAAGTTATTATAATTTTATAAACGAATGCGGTAAAGATAGTTGATCCACAAAAGATGGCTCTGCCACGAAAAAAATCAATCCATGTTTGAAATATACCCAAATCAAGCAGGGCTATTTCCTAGAGATTCAGCGTAATCGTGAGAGCTTCTTTTGGAGCCATGGATCCCTACGTCGCTCCGCTCCTCTGGATGACGGTAATTTCAGAGTTTCTCGTCATCTACCATGTTGTGGGATGGAGTCAAGCGTTTTTTGAATCTCTATGGGAGTTTGATTCCACGCCGCTTACGGCCGGGATCCTTTATCAAAATGTTTGTGAACAACAAATACGCAAAAATACTGCAAGCACTGACGACAAAAAATTCCAACAGAGGAAGATTGCGCAACAGGTCCAATATTTTTGCGAAGAAAAAACAATTATGTCCAATACCCAATTCGTGGTCGTTTTTGGAGCTTTTGCTGTTAGAAAAAGGCGTCTCCCGGAGTAGTCAAAGCATTAACCTCATTCGACATTTTTACCATTTTCATTAGCGCCTGTCTGAGTGACATATGCGGAATTATCCACTCATATTTAAACATATTATGTCCACATGCCTGATACAATATACCAAAAAATTCTGGATTCATACGAAACATTTCTACTGGTTCAAGGCTATTAATCAACTGCAAACATTCTTTTTCAAATTCGTTTTCTGGTTTCAAAATCTTTGATGGAAGGCTGCTATAAATAGACCGCGGAGGAAGTCCTTTTTCTGCTGATAAAGCAAAGTCACTCAATAGGTTTATGTACAGCGTATCATCAACAGTCATCAATCCAAGTACCTGTAAAAATTCCATTAAATCTTTATATAAATCTTTAGCAGTTTGTTCTGGAGTTAATCCAGACAGTTCGTGGGCGACACGTTTTATTGATTCCTCCATGTTTTTTGGGCGTTGACCTGCAATGCCTCCAATAATGGGATAATATTTATACATTTCCTTTATGAAAGCATCAACGTGTTTCTCTGGAATTTTTCTAAGAATATCAGCATTTCTTCGAACAGCTTTCCAATCGATATCCTTTCCAAATAAGTTTGATGCAACTTTCATTGTGAGCGAATCTGCGGTTAGTAACTCCGCTGCTGCATTTGCGAGTTCACCAGATATCGTGTGCCCACATTCATGAAACAAAACGTATATCAATTGCATCGCGTATGAAAATAAGCCTACTTTTGATTCGATTGTTGTCTGATGAAAAAAACACGATTGATATTCCGGCTTTAAATCGTAATTCATCTTAATGCGATTGTACTCCGAATAACAATTATTTCCGGAATAACGTGAAAAGCTCATCTGACGAGATGTATATTTTCTCGAATCATACTCTATTTTGTCACCAAGTCTTGGAGACGATTTACTCCAGGCAATCAGACTCAAAATGAGATTTCGATAAGTGCGACTAAGCTGAGCTCCGTTAAGTAAATCGTTTTTTATTCGTTCCTTTAGAAAAACATCCTCTGAAACTTTTATCGGTATCTCTCCTCTGAATGTGCTTTTTGATACAAACTTCTTGATTTGCCTATTGATACTCTTAGACGAATTCGCCAGTCTAAGCAGCCTATCACTGCGTTTAGCTGGAAGTTTCATGGCTGATATAAGAGTCCTAGCATCGATAAATCTAACTTTATTTATTGGCACTCCGTTTTTATTCAGTAATGCTATTAATCTTCGTGATGCATTTTTTTCCCAATGTTTTTCTGGATCGCGAGATGTTTCATAAATCTCATCAGATATCATAGGAGCCAATTGAGACTCTAATTCTTGAAGATGTTGTGTCTTATCTTGTTTGCTTGGCATTAATGGAGCAGGATCGTAATAACTCTTGTTGGAATCATAAGTATAATCTTCTCGCTCCTTTTTATACTTTGTATATCTTTCTAAAAGTTCAGGGGTGTCTTTTAGCAGTTCAGAGACATTGTCGGAAATTCTGTACGATTTGTCGTTTTCAGATATTTGGTTGTCTCCATTGGACGATAAAACGCGCCATTTAAAAAAGTTCCAGTCGCGATCGTTTTTAAAATATTCATCAATTTCAGTTATTACTTGTTTGTGATATAAAGATAAGGAATTGCGCATTTCCGAATACTTTTCCAGAAGAAGTGTGTTGCTTTCCATTATGTCTTTTAAGTAAACTGTTTGTGGCTCCATTGAATAAACATCTTGCTGATCCGAGTCCGGCCCATATCCATGCGAAAACACAAATATCCCCTCTGAAGAAAGACTTCTATTTTTAAAGAATTTCCATTTCGGATCATTGCCACATTCTGTATCCATAAGATCTATGAAGGGTTTAAATATTTTTGCTTCTCCAACTTCAATTTCCGAGATAGTTAGTTTGCAAATTGTACATCTTGTTAAAAGATCTTTTAAACCGATACACTGGCAACAATCCAGATTGTATTCGCTATATAATAGTTCATTCTCACCAACTGCTTTCTCAATATCTTTAAAAAGCTGCTCTCTTTCGACATCAAGAGCCTTACTTTTTTCTTGCAGTCTTGAAGATACTGACTTTTTCGAATCGTGATACTCATTTAAAACATTCTGAATATCCATTCCATTTACGACGGAACTATGTAGAATTATCAATGTAGCTAAGTGTTTTTTCATGACGCTCCGTTTCCTTGTTCTAAATTTTTTTAACTAAAATACAAAATTTCGAAACACAAAAACTACTGAAGACTAACTAGACGAAATCTGCAAATTAATATATAGCTAATATGAGCAAAAGGCAACTGAAAAATTCCATTTTTTTGTTCGCTTCTTGAGCCGACTATGATATCATACCTAATATATGGCGATGCGTAAATTATTGGAGATTTTTGAATGGATTCAGCTACAAAAGATGTGTTGTTTAAATTGGTCTTTGGCGATGAGCGTAACAAGAAAATGCTTATTCATCTGTTGAATTGCATCATCGATTCAAAAAATACCCCCATAGATTGCATTGATATAAGGAAAAGCGAATTAACTCCCGAATATATGGAGGGAAAAGAAGTACGTCTGGATGTGCTTGCCAAAGCGTCCGACAAGCGCTGTGTAAATTTGGATATGATTACGCAAGAAATCTACGTTTAAAACGTCGTAACGTTCGGATGCCTGAAGAGAAATGTAAAGCAGAAGGTATCGCTGAAAAAGCAAAAGAGACAGCTTTAAAGTTGTTGTCCAAAGGAATGGACGTAGCAGATATTGCGGAACTAATAGGTCTTTCAGCTGCTCAAATCAAGGACTTACAAAAATAATATGATTACTTTACAAGACATAAGTTTCAGTATCGCTGGAAAGTTGATTTTGGACGGAGTCGATCTGCATTTGAGCGGTCGACAGCACGTTGGCCTTGTGGGACGCAATGGCAGTGGGAAATCTACGCTTTTCAAAATCATGGAAAATATACTGGAGCACGACAGCGGCAAAATCCAGAAGGAGCGCGGCAAGACGATTCTATCCATTAAGCAGGAAATGCCGGACGGAAATCTAACGCCGCGGGAGTTTCTGCTGTCGCAGGACGTATTGCGCGTAAAATTAATGAATCAGCTGGAGAACTGTCATGATAATCCGGAATTAATGGGAGAAATCTACGATCAACTGATAAGCATGAAGGCTTTTGACGCAGAATCGAGAGCTGCCGTTGTACTAAATGGACTTGGTTTCAGCGAAGAGGCCCAGAATCTTCCGTTGAGTAGTTTTTCCGGCGGTTTTCGCATGAGAGTGGCGTTGGGAGCTATTTTATTTCAGGAACCGGATTTACTTCTGCTGGACGAGCCCACCAATCACCTTGATTTGGAAACCACCGATTGGCTGAAAGACTTTCTAAACTCCTATCCAAAGAGTTTCATTTTGATATCCCATGATCGAGATTTCCTGAACGACGCCGTCGATGCTATTTTGCATTTAAAAAACAAGAAACTGACCAGATATAATGGAAACTTCGATACGTTCATTGAGAACTACACTCTGAAGCAGAAGAACATCGAAGAATACAACGCCAAAATGGAATCCAAGCGAAAGCACATGATGTCGTTTGTGGAACGTTTCCAGGCCAAAGCCACAAAAGCGAGACAGGCCCAGAGTCGTCTGAAAGCCATCTCGAAGATGAAGTTTCTTCCGGTGGAGCCGGACGATCATACGATTGAGTTCAATTTCCCAGATCCGGAGACGGTTCTTACGTCGAATATATTGTCATACGACAAGATATCTCTGGGATACGGAGACAAGGTCGTTCTGAAAAACGTATCCGGATCCATAATGGGAGAAGACAGAATCGCCATAGTCGGCTCCAACGGAAACGGGAAAACGACATTTGCAAAATTCCTGGCGGGAGAGCTAAAGCAGAAAAAAGGCGTACGAGAGGCCAACGGGAAATTGAAAGTTGGTTTCTACAAGCAGGATCTCTTCGAAAAATTAAGCATAAGCAAGACTCTCTATGACTTTGTAAAGGACATGATGCCCAGCGCAATCGATAAACACATACGATCGCATTTGGGACGATTTGGTTTTTCCGGAGACAAGGTGTTTCAATTGATCGGAGAACTTTCCGGAGGAGAACGGGCACGGCTCGTTTTCGCAACGCTCACCATAGAAGCTCCAAACCTGCTGATACTGGACGAGCCCACGAACCATCTGGACATCGAAATGCGCGAATCATTGATATCGTCACTCACGTCCTACAAGGGAGCCATAATTCTTATAACTCACGACCGTCATTTTCTCAACCGAGTGGCGAATTCTATTTTCGTTGTGGCCAACAATTCCGTAGAGCAATTCAACGGTGACGTCGACCAATACGAAAGAGTTGTGCAATCAAGGAGACGGTGATGATGGTTAAATTTTTTCATAAGAAGTTATTGACAATCACCATGACAACAACTATGATACGCCTATGTTTTTAGATGGAGTTACATTATGAAGAAAATTATATTCGCGCTATCAATGATGATTGCTGCGTTGTCGAATGTTGCGGCAGTAGATGCGACACATGGGTATAGTGCGGCTTTTAGTCATGCGGTTATGACAGGCAATATTGGTTTTGTCAATCATCGCCTGGATGAAGGAGCTAATGTGAATGCAACGAATGGACTGGGTGGGACATATTTGCATACGGCAGCCGCTGCTGGCAATGGTGAAATGGTCAATCTTCTTCTAGATAAAGGTGCAAATGTGAATGCAGTAAATGTCGGAAATAGCACGCCTTTGCATACAGCGGTACTATGTGGCGATGCTAACATTGTTCAAATTCTCTTGAGTAGAGGAGCAAATGCAAATATAATGAACGCAAGCGACAGAACGCCTTTATATTATGCAGGCGTGAATGCGCATGCTGAGATTGTTGCACTTCTCGTGCCAGTAACAAACAATTAATCCTGAAGTCCATTAAAAATAGAGCGACGGTTTATTTTGCTGTCGCTCTTTTTTTGTCGATCAGCACGAAAGAGTTGTGCAATCAAGGAGACGATAATGGTCAGGGCCGTTTAATCGCTAACTCCACTGGAGAGGTCTATTCTTTGGTGAGGAATGCTGGTAACTCAAGAAAAAGTAGCGTAGACAACCTAATTTTGTAGAGATAGGATTAGCGCTCGTGTCGCGCTAACATCTCCAGAGCAGATGTATGTTTGGACCGGCATCTAGAGTAACTATGGGACCGTCGCCGTTACTTTTCCAGAATTTTCGAATTTCGGATAGCACACGAATTGTTTCTGGTTGCATATAGCCAAAACTCGGAGATGCCGTTTCGAATAGCGCGTGCATGTCCCAAAATTCTTCCCAGCATATTTGATAGGCCGCGTCCCAGCGCAGATTATTCAAAGCCGCAATCAGTTGTTCCAATCTTGTTTCGGCGCGTTTTTCTCGTCCGGGCATCAGAAGACTTGTCTGCACCAATTTATGCGCCATACTGGACGATACTTCCTTTGGTCTATCGTCTACAATAATGACCTCATGCGATAACTTATTGATTTTTATGTCTATTTTTTCTGCATTTTCGTCTCTCCAGAGACACCAGGGAGAGAAAAACGATCGGCAAGAGGATCCGGATCCAACTCTACTAACTGAACTCATGTAATCCATCGATGGAATTGGCGTGCCCTTTATATCGCATATGGCCTTGAACGCACACATGGTCAGTGCAGCAAAACTCGATGCAGAACTGGCCAATCCAGCCCCTGCCGGAAAACCAGCGTGACGCTGGACCCGTTTACTACCTTCTGAAAGGTATGCGAGTGTCATCTTCAATGTCGAAGCTGCTTCAGCAATAGAAAACATCCGTGGTGCAACCACCGAAGCAGTAAACGGATCAAACGTCACGTTTGTAGAAGATATCGCAAAAAACTCTTTGCAATTATTGAGTTCTTTTATGTATTTCAGATGATTAATAAATCTATCGATAGATTGCTTGCTTAATTGCATATCACCAACGTATTTATCGCATTCGGAAGTCAATTCCAGAGAAACTTCCGTGGTAAAATTGTCCAACGTATAGGATAGAGAGGCGTTCAATGGAACATTGTTTTCCTTCTTTCCCATGTATTTTATTAGAGCGATATTAGACGGCGCCGTCGCTGTCCATAGCGATTGTTTTTTAGGTACTTCATTCATGGTACTGGAGCCGCCTCGTTTTTCAATTCTAGCTCATATGAATTGACAAACCAATCGGTGTTGAATTTTGGAAAATCAGTCGTTTCATATTTCTTGGGAATCTTTAACTTTTCGAACCATTCCATCATAACAAAAACGTGATCATGCTTTAATAAGTTCTCGAGGAATGCATCATAGCTCTTAACGAATTGATATCTAGGGTTATTATCGAAAAGTGCTATGGCCTGAACGATGTTCCATTCGTTAGTATTGCAATATATCAAAACGGGAACATCAGGTTTGTCGTGAAATGGATATTTCTCATCAGCATACAGAAATTCTATTTTTTGTTTAATCAATCCGTCTGGATCGAGCGGATTGAAAGCCATCGCTGTGTATACCAATGCTGTAACTGCAATGGCTATTTTTCTAATGCTAAAATCATGCACTTTGTTGATAACAATCGGAACTATCAGAGCAATTATGGGAAACGCAGACATTATATACCGTAACTCTTTGTAAGGAATCACGACAAAGCACGCAAGCGCCCACAGTAAACCAACAGCAAATACGATAGCTGCTATTCTAGTTTTTGAATCATATACTTCATCGATAATAATAGGCACTATCAGAGCAATCATAGGAGATATAGACACAGGATCTGCGACCAATAACGTAAACGACCACAATAAACCGCTAGCAAATACGATAGCTGCTATTCGATCGTTTCTTATAAAATTTTCCAAACGAATCTTTCGAAATGAGAATAAACATATGCCAAAAAATGTAACAGCGAAAGGTGATAACAGATATATAAAAATATATTCTAACGCCTTTGCTATAGATTCTAGCGAACCAAAAAGAAAGTGCTTATAATCCAAGATAATATCGTAGCACTGCATGGCTCTATAGCTATTTGTTACAAAAAAACCATTAATATACTTTAGATACAATACATTTGCCAACGCAAATGATAAAACGAACGACGCTGCAAAAAACCAAATGTTTCTCTTTTGATCTTTCATCCAAGAGACTATAACTAAAACCACAATTAGCAGGAAAACATAGGCAATGGCCAAATATGTGGATAACAGCACAAAGCTAGACAAAACGGACAAAGGTATTACGTTTTTCCAATTGTATTTTCGAGACTGTTCTTCAATTGCTTGATAATGACACACGAAAACGTACGTTAATATAATGAACAACATTTCCTGCATACAATATGGTCTAAGAAATATGGCATTTGAAAGAGACGCAGCGCTAACAAAAGCCACGAGCAGCGTTACTGATATAACAATGTCGTCATCGAATAGACGTTTCAATAACTTATATAAAAAGAAAAAGGAAAATAACCAGAAAAAGAGATTAAGATAGCATCCGCGATTGATGACGTCTTTCAAATCACCATCTGTCCCTGTCATGCAGACGCGCAAAATTGAGTAATACAAATTCGTGTGTGGAGAATCTATATTATCTTTATGTAATTGCTTTATGTCAGATAATGTATCAGAAAACGATGGACTCGTTCCCCAGGCAATTTTCCTTATCTCTTTTCCGGTATATGCTTTGTTTTCATCAAACATTCTCGTAAACACCCACGGATTCTTACACTCCGACAGAATAATAGATAACGACTCATCTAAATAAAGTCCAGCTTTCTGTGGAATCCAGTACAATCGTGCGCTTATGGATAAAATCAGAGCTAGTAGTATGAAAAATTTCGAAGAGAATTTAGAACATGTTATCATAAGAATCCACCTGCAGCGCGATGACTATTAAAAATATGCATAAAAATCTAGCTAAAATCTATATACATTATTTCAGCTCTCGTAATTCTTTGGATGCTACGTTTAGTAATCCATTGACAAATGCAACCTCTGACACATCGAAAAATGCCTTAGTAATTTCTATGTACTCGTTCAAAACGACATTAATAGGTATTTCTTTGAAGCACATCAACTCCGCAATGGCCAATCTCAATATACATTTAATGACCGAATCAATTCGCTCCAACTTCCAGCTTTCGGACAGGTGTTTTTCGATTACTCCGTCTATAAAAGCGATATTTTCTTCCATCATATCCAGAAGACTCTTGAAAAAAGCGTTATCCATTTCGGAAGATGAAATATTTTCGCTAATAAAAATCTCCAGAGACGCCGGATCATTCGCTAAAACAGACATTTTCTGCCCACAAAGACCGGCCTTATATGCTACCTGTACGGCACATAGTCTAGACATACCGCGCAGTCCAGTCTTGGACTTACGTTCATTTTTCGATTGCATTTATATTCCCACTACTTGTAAAGCGGATACGCCTTGCACAACTCCAGCGCTTCCCCCCGAACCCTTTGACGCAGATCATCATAGCCGCTTTTTCCGTAATTGGAAAGCACCGTATATATCATATCTGCTATTTTTTGGAATTCCGGCACACCGAGATTCCTAGTGGTCATGGCAGCGGAACCAATTCTAATACCGGACGTCTGTGTAGGAGGCAATTTATCAAAGGGAATGGCGTTTTTATTGCAGGTAATGCCCGCTTCCTCCAATTCCAACTCAGCGATTTTACCTGTTACTGATAATTTCGTTAGATCAACGATGGACATGTGGCATTCGGTTTTTCCGGAAATGATATCGAGGCCGTTTTCCTTAAGTCGTTCTGCCATTGCTATGGAATTTTCCAGAACTTTCTTGGCGTATTCTTTGAATTCCGGTCGCAATGCCTCTCCAAACGCCACTGCTTTGGCTGCGATGGAATGCATTTGAGGTCCACCCTGAACTCCTGGAAACACTGCGCTATTGATTTTCTTTGCGAGTGCTTCGTCGTTGGTGAGAATAATGCCGCCCCTCGGTCCACGAAGCGTTTTGTGCGTAGTAGACGAAACGACGTGGGCGTGCTCCATCGGAGACGGATACAGTCCAGCCACGACTAATCCCGCATAGTGAGCGATGTCCACAAATAAATACGCGCCGACAGAATCTGCAATTTCCCGAAAGCGCTTGAAGTCGATTTTTCGTGAATAGGAGGAAGCTCCGGCAAGAATGAGTTTCGGCTTATGTTCTTCGGCAAGCTTCTGCACATTGTCATAATCGATGAGGCCGTCTTCGTTTATGCCGTAGGAAACTGGCTTAAACCATTTTCCAGATATTGTTGGCTTTGCTCCGTGTGTGAGATGTCCGCCCATATCCAATCCCATTCCGAGAAACGTATCTCCCGAAGACATGAGCGCGTAAAACACAGATAAATTCGCCTGCGCTCCAGAATGCGGCTGAACATTTGCGAATTTGCAGTTGAATAGCTTACAGACTCGCTCAATGGCTACGTTTTCTGCCACATCAACGCAGGAGCAGCCGCCGTAGTATCGTTTGCCGGAATATCCTTCGGCATACTTATTGGTCATGACGCAGCCAAGCGCGGCAATTACTTCCTTGGATGCAAAATTCTCGGACGCGATTAATTCTATCTGATCCTGCTGCCGAGTGAGTTCGCTTTTTATGGCATCAAAGACTTCCTTGTCTGCCCATTCGTTTCCATCGGTAAAATATCCGTTAAAAGTCATTTTCGTCTTCCTTTTGTTAGATCATCAATTAGACGCAGTCTTGCTTCATGCCGACCACCATCGAATTCTGTTTTTTGAAAATCACGAACACATTCAAGAGCGGTATTGGCATCAATGTATTTTTCTCCAAAAACTATCACATTCGCATTATTATGCCTGCGAGCCATCACTGCCATTTCTCTATTTAAACACAAGGCAGCCCGAATGCCATCGTAGCGATTTGCCGCAATAGACATTCCTATTCCTGTGCCGCATATCAATATACCATATTTTTTCTCGTACTTGGAAGATAGCAGCTCATTGACAAATTTATCTGCAAGTTCCGGATAATCGCAGGGATTCATATCAAATGGCCCAACGTCATTTATGTCTATATCTTTCAGGCTCTCAACCAAAAATTTTTTCAGGAAAACCCCTGCATGATCAGATGCTATAAAAATATGCATTTTTTACCTCAGATATGCTTCTATAACTATCGCCATTAGATGATGGAACTTTTTGGGAATTTGCGCAAGATCTTTTTCGATGCTTGCAATACCAACTTCTCTATTCGCTACCAGCTGGAATGTGTGTGTGGTGTACTTACAATGTCGAAACGAAACATGAAGCCTTGTTTTTTCTCCAATTAAGCACTATATATATTTCTGTAATTATCGTATTATGGTAATTCGATAATTTGTTTTTTACAATGGAGAATTATAAATAGAAATGAATAAAATAATAGCAGCTTGTGTAGTTGCAATGATGGTCTCAGCTTTTTGGATTGCAGAAGAAGCATGTTGAGCAAATGCTAAATCTTCTACAAACGAAGCAAAACAAGTCAGCAACATCGATTTTGATACTGGAAAGTATACAGGTGAAGTCAATACCGACAATCTTCCGCATGGAAAAGGAAAATATGCATGTGCAAATGGATATGAGGTTGTGAATAAATGGTCCTCACAGCAAACAGCAAGGTATTCAGCGGTATTCAGATTTTTTGTCTTTTTTTCGCGGCAAGCTGCGTGGAATATATCCCTAAAAAGAGATTAAATTCTATATCTTTCTAGCGAAATTGTTGAGTCCCTCTTCTTCATGAAACGCCCGTGACAGTTAATTACTGCTGAAAGGCATGTCGTAGACAACATGCCCTGCTATTATGGTTGGATGACGGTTACTGTTTTGAGAGTTTCTTTAATTTGTCCTTAACAACACTTAATCTAATACCAGCCGGGGCAAAACCACTGAGACAAGCTATATCATACCACGTTTGCGCCAACTCCAAATCTATACCATCGCCGGAGTCTGTACCAAATTCAGCCATGCTTCCAAGATTATTGGCTGCCTCAGGACTACCTAATGCACTAGCTTTTATAAATAATTCCTTGGCTACTATTGGATTACGAACCACACCATAGCCGTAAAGATACGCTATCGCATAATTGCATATACCAGGAGCATAATCTTTTTTTGCAGATTCTGTAAAACAGTCAAATGCTTGTTTTAAAAGTTGGAGCACCTCCCCGTCGTATTTTACGCCTACTTCCATTTTGTTAAGGGCAAGATCAGGATAAGTCTCATTCAGCTTTGCATGAGCTTTTTCAAGATATATTCGTCCCAGAATGTTTTGAGCCTTAGGGTTTCCGCTTGCAGCACTGGCTTTCAATCGTTCAATGTTTTGTTCCTCTTGTCTTTTTTTTTGCTCCTGTTGCCTTTTCGCTCTGTCAGCCTGCTTATTTTTCTTGTCACGCTGTTGTTGAGCCATCCTTTCTTTTAGAGCATCCGCTTTTTCTTCCAATTTCTTGGCTATTTTCTCTTGTTTTTCTTTATCTATTCTAGCTTGCTCCTCTTTATTTCTCCGCTTACGTTCAGCTTTCTCTTCAGCAGATACTTCATCTTTCGCCATTTTTGCTGGAACTACCACCGATGGAGCAGAGCTTTCGCTTGCCTTTTTCTTTGGTTTTCTCTTTCGTTTGGATTTGAATTCTACAGCAACAGGCCTTTTGCTATCTGCATTTTTGGTCGTTTGTGTGTCATTTTTAGCAGCTAATTTCGCCTCGCTCCAAGGAACGAACTGCATGTATTGATAGAAAGTAGCCCCACCTTTAACTTTGTCATGGGTGTCGTATACCAGAACGCACGCCAGATGGTTGTGTTTGGCATCATCTTTAATTTTGTCAAGGTTGGCTTTATAATGGTCTTTTTTCCCGGAAAGTACATAACAAAATGGTCCTGCAAATTGATCATTGGAAATTTTAAAGTTTTCTGACACTCTTACTAGAGTAGTACCTTTCAGGCCAGCCCAGTCATCTATTAAAGCTACGGGATTAACCGGATCGAGCTGTTCGGCATCCGGCGTGGACGAGCCTGGGCGACCTGTATCTGATGCTTGCTGGATTGCCGCCGGATCATCAATACGATCGTCGTGTTCGTTGCTATGAGTGGCCGTATTTAGTTCGGCACCGCATGAGAGCTTTTGCAAAAAAGTAAACAGCAAGCGACGAAATAAAACGGCACTCGTTTGGCCATCGGGACAGCAGAGTCTCATGACATACTTCAGAGGAGAGTTGATTCCGCGGGGCCGTAATTGGAGAAAAGTCTCGTCATAGGCAGTATAGTCGCCTAGCGTATTGCTAATAGTCAATGGAGCATGACTAAAGCCACTGCGAAGAAGGTTGATCAGGGTACGGTGCTGCGAGTAAGCAGCAGGAAATCCTAGATAATGTGTTCTGGATTGCGATTGTGGTCCACGCACGACAACAATAGCAGTTTCTGTATCAGTCGCATTAGGAAGCAAGTCACCTACTAATGTCGAGAGCCCAGCTGTATCATTTGAAGGCATAAGTCTAAAAGTAGTACGAGAAGCACGGCTGTTTTCAGCTATCAACCTTCTATACGTAGCGAGAAAGTAAGGCAGCACTTTAACGGCCTGCGGAACAACAAGTTCCACTATCTCACGATGAGGCCACTGGCAGAAAGCTTTCGAATACCACGCTAATGCCTGCTCATAATTCCGGTGTTCAAGGTGAAAATCCCCGAAACAAAGTTGTTGTAAAGCAAGGCTACGTGGATGGTCAAGATCTTCAACAATCATCCCTTCCGCATTCATAGCGCCAATACACGAAAGTATCAAAACCAAAACTCTACTATTTGCTTTTATTTTCATTTCATACTCCATTTATCTAACAAAAGTCCGCGCAATTTAACAGATAGAAAAGCGATTGTCAACACAAAAAAAGAATTATTGGTTCTGATTTATTCGCCTATCTGTGGTCAGGAATTTGCAGCTTCCATAAACATATCATCCGTGTGATTTGTTGCTGGCTTTTTACTGGCGATGGGAAGTGAACATATCACGCACGTGTTTCCGCTTGGATCCGTGTTAACCCCCAGTGATCCTCCATGCAATTCTATGAGAGATCTAACCAGCGGCATACTGGCGGTGTTCGATTCCACGTACTTAATTGTGGCTTTCTTGTGGGATTTCTTGAAAATCTCGGCATCATCGTTTGCGTGCATCCCTATTGCCTCATCTTTGATAATGATTTTTACATTATTTCCATCAGATACCAGACGCAACTCGATTTTCCCATCTAGAGGAGTAAGTTGTATGGCATTTATCAATATATTGAATACTGCCTGCTTTATGCGTTTTCTATCTCCGGTAAGTCTGGTGTTCGTGTTTTCAAAATAAGTAACAATTTTTATGTTTTTTTCCTTCGCACGCTTTTCCACCGCTGCCATCACTTCGTTTATCGTATCATGTATGAAAAAGATGGACATGTCGAGTTTGGAAGAGTCAATATCCACCGAAACCATTTCCAGCAGATTATTGGTCAGCTGATAAAGTTGATTGGACGAGTCCAATATGTATTTGCAGTACTCGATTTGCTTGTCGTTCAAAGTCCCGTAATATTGATGCATGAGCAGCTCGGCAAAACCAATCAATGCATTTAACGGCTCTTTTAGTTCCGTTGATATGCCGTATACAAACTCATATCTGAGCTGTTGTGTAGCTTTAAGTGCCTGGCTTTTCTCCATAATGGCTCTTTGCACCATGCAGCTGTCGGTTATGTCCGTGTAGCTAAGCATGTGGGCTCCGTCCGGCAGTGGTATGTAGGAAAATAGAATGACGGAATTGTCTTTCCTCATGAGCTTTCCGCTTTTGGAAATCCTATCGGTTAGGTTGCTTATGTAGTTTTCCCGGAACATCTTCCAATCATCGCCATAATCGATGGAGTCTTTCATTATATCCAGCAATTCCGACAGATGCATTCCCTTGAGATCAGAGGTCTCTTTATCCTCCATTTTCCATATTTTGAGTATGGAGTTATTGACGATCTTCAGGCGATTATCGCTGCCGTAAACGGCTATTCCCTCATGCAGATGATCAATGGTTTCCTTTTGAACAGCCAGGAGCGTATTGTTTTTTCGCTGCAACGCCAGGGAATCGGTAACGTCTTCATATATAAAGATCAACCCGCCAAGAGGATAAGGAGCCACCACCGTCCGCAGCGTGTTTCCGTTTGGTAAATGCATTAGCTCCTGTACTGGAGTCGTTATGGACGTAAACAACGCTAGTTGTGATTTCTTAAAAGCTTTGAAATCTGCATGCTCCGGCAATTGACGATTGTTTCTTCTCTCATCTAGTATTTCAGCATAGGTTGGCTTGGAATGCAGCCACCCCTGCTCAAGTTTCATGAGCTTATGGTAGGCGCCATTGAAGAACACAAGCCTTGTATTTTCACCAAATATCGCAATAGCTGTGGATAAATTTTCCAGCACTTCGTAGTTTGCCGTTACAATTCTATCCAAATTGGAAGCGATACTCTCTTCGGACGTGATATCCATGGCAAATCCAACGAGATTCTGATTCGAGGTAGGAACTTCATGGACAGACAATTTTCTGCGAACTCCTTTTACCACCGCGAATTGGGAGATCGCCTGCATTCTATTGCATTTTTTCGCATTTTCCGCAAGAGAATGTCCCTGACCAAATAAATTTCCGGGAATCAATGGTAGATTTTGAGCTAAAATCTTTTCTACAGAACTATCAAGCGCTTCCGCATAAGCTTTGTTGCAATAGGTTATGTCGAGACGGCCGTTTCTTTTCCAAACTGGAATCGGAACCACATTTAATGTTTCTCGGAATTCTTCCAAAGTTTTCTCGACAGCAGCCTTTTGGTCTCTTAGAGCCTGCATTTCCAAAAATGATTTGGTTATATCTTTTCCCCATAGGATTATGGTTTCCAGTCCATTGATCGCGATTTTTGAGGCGTTTATCTCTATTTTTCTATCGTTGGCAAGCGCTAACACCGTAATGTTAAACGAAGCACCAGTTCTTATCATTTTTCCAAATAGATTTGATAATTGAATCGCATCTTCTCTGGCAACGAGCGCGATAATATCACCTATGAAAATCGTTGCATTATTTCTAAGATCAAAAAACGATCTGAATTTTTTAGATGAGCCTATGTATTCATTTTCTCCACTCCAGGCGATCCATCCATTATCGGCTAAGGACATAATCGAATGGTAATGGCAGAGCAAATCTCTATATTTCAGAGCGTTAAATCTTGATTTGTATACACAATGCAGAAGAATCACTGATGCCAGCATAAAACACGCAACAGCTAGAAGCAAAGACTTTGAGAAAATAAAACATATAATCCCAAAAATAACAAGAAAAGAACTAAATAGATCTGCTTTGTACCAAGTCTTCATTGAACAAAACCACCTAAAGCGAAATCAAAGAGCACCGAATCGCCAGTTAGAAAATACATTCCTGATTTAATTATCACGAGAACATATAAAAAACGCAAGATAACATCTAATGTTTTTATTAAAATAAATAATAAAGATAAAAAAGATGCGACCTTTAGCGAAATATTAACTTTATTCCTATATTATTCTCTCAATTGAGAAGTTAGACCTATTGCAAAGGTTGAGTTTGAGTTAATAATGTGTTAAAGGTCATATAGGCTCTGTTGAGAACGTTTTTTAGGATTAAGTATAAATTCTAGTTTTTCAGTGGTATAATGCTTCAGGTATTTTATTGAAGTTTGAGGGATTATAGAACAGGCAGAGATAGTTTTTCTAGGTGATTTGGTAAGAGAAGATCATGCTTATCGGAAACTTTTTCAGGTATGATGAGTCCAGTTTACTTGGTAACAATTCCTAAGTTTAAGAAGACCTACCGATATAGTCAGTTTCGTAGGAATAGTTCAGGTATTTTCAAAAGTGATATAGCTCTTTACCATTTTTTATGATATGAGGGAGGTAGACACAATATGGGAAAGTAAGATGCGTCTAGTAATCGTAGAGTCTCCGGCGAAAGCGAAGACAATTAATAAATATCTCGGAAAAGATTACTCGGTGATGGCCAGCTACGGTCATATTCGAGATTTGCTAGCGAAAAACGGAAGCGTAAAGCCGGACGACAATTTCTCCATGGTTTGGGAAATCAGCGATCGCGGTAAGAAATGTATCAGCGATATATCTAAGCAATTGAAGTCCTGTGATGAATTGCTGCTTGCTACCGACCCTGATCGAGAGGGAGAGGCCATTTCGTGGCACATAAGAGAAGTACTGAATGAAAGTAGAAAGTTGGCGATTCCGGTTCGGAGAATTGTTTTTCACGAAATAACGAAGAACGCCATAAAAGAAGCCATCGCTCATCCGAGGGACATAGATATTGGGCTGGTCGATTCCTATTTGGCTCGTCGAGCTCTGGATTATCTGGTTGGCTTTACAATTTCTCCAATTTTATGGAGAAAGCTGCCGGGAAGTAAGTCCGCCGGCCGAGTGCAGTCTGTCGCTCTTCGAATTGTCGTCGATCGGGAAGTCGAGATAGAGCAATTTGAATCGCAGGAATATTGGACGATTGAAGCTAAATTTGCAGCAAAAAACAAGAAGATATTCGGTGCAAAACTAACTCATTTCGAAGGAAAAAAGCTGGGGAAATTTTCGGTAAATAATCAGGAAGACGCCTTTCGCATAAGAGATGCTCTTCTAACTCAGGATTTTATCGTGACTTCCACAGAGGAGAAGACCGTAAAGCGGAATCCTGCGCCTCCATTTATAACATCGACATTGCAGCAGGAAGCATCACGCAAACTGGGATTTACCGCGAAAAAAACCATGCAGGTGGCGCAAAACCTCTACGAAGGTATTGATGTCGGCGGAGAAACAATCGCGTTAATCACATACATGAGAACGGATAGCATAAATTTGTCCAAGGAAGCAATTGAAAAGATTAGAAATTTAATATCGACGAAATATGGGAATGATTTCATTCCATCGACTCCACGCGTTTACAAAACAAAAGTGAAAAATGCCCAGGAGGCCCACGAAGCTGTTCGCCCCGTCGATGCAGACATAGCTCCCGAATCACTCAAGGGAAAGCTAAGCGCCGATCAGCTCAGGCTATATACATTGATCTGGAAGCGTGCCGTTGCTTCCCAAATGTCTTCGGCGGAATTTAATCAGGTGCAGGCTGATATTTCTGATATCCAAACTACGAATAATGTATTTAGAGCCGTTGGAAGCACTCTGAAATTCGAGGGATTTCTCAAGGTATACGTGGAAGGAAAAGATGAATCCGATCAGCCGGAAGACGAAGAGGCGGAAGGCATACTTCCTCCATTGGCCAAAGGCGACGAAGTCGGGAAGAGGGCCATCGAATCATTTCAGCATTTTACCACGCCGCCTCCGCGATTTTCCGAAGCCAGTTTGGTAAAAAAACTGGAGGAGTTGGGAATCGGTAGACCGTCCACCTACGCCACCATATTGCAAGTTCTGCGGGACAGGGGGTACGTGAAGCTGGAACACAAGCATTTCGTTCCGGAAATTAGGGGAAGGCTTGTCACGTCATTTCTCATGAGTTTCTTCGATAAGTATCTGGAATATGGCTTTACGGCGGATATGGAGCAGTCGCTGGACGATGTTTCCAACGGCACTAAACCGAAGCTAGATCTGTTGATGGATTTCTGGACAGGATTTTGCGGCTACGTTAGCAATACGAAAGGAATAACCATAACCAACGTCATCGATCGATTGAACGAATCTCTGGGATCGTTTTTGTTTAAATCCAACGAAGATGGAACTCTGAATAGAGTCTGCCCCGAGTGTAAAGCCGGTGAACTGAGCTTGAAAATAGGCAAATACGGGTCTTTTCTGGGATGCTCAAGATATCCGGAATGCAACTATGTCAACAGGCTGGATTCCTCGCAGCAAAACGCAGAGGGTGATGCCGCTGCAATCGAAGCGGCGGAATATCCGAAATTCTTGGGAGTTTCTCCGGACGATCAAATGGAAGTCTCTTTGCGCAAGGGACCCTATGGCTTGTATGTTCAAAAGGATGTGAAAACGCCGCCGATGGCTCCGGAAGAACAGGCTGAACAATCGGCCGAGAAGCCAACGAAAAAAGTGGCCCAAAAGGATGCGAAAGCAACGCCGGTGTCGGAGAAACCAGCGGGAAAATCGAAGAAAAAAGTGGCCAAGAAAGATACCGCTCCGAAGCCAATTCGCTCTTCCATTCCGAAATTCATCGATCCATCTAAAATGGATTTGAATACGGCTCTATGGCTCTTGAAGTTGCCGAATTCACTCGGAACCTACGAAAACGATGACGTGAAAGTTGGCATAGGAAAATTCGGCCCGTACATACTATTTCGGGAAAAATACATATCCATAAGAAAACCGGAAGATGTACTGACCATGACTCTGGACAACGCCGTGGAAATTATCAAAAACCGTAGAGAACGGAAGCCGCCTGAGAAGAAGTGAGCCAACGTGACGTTGGATCCGTTTACTGCTTCGCCTCCGATTAAAATGTATGCGAGATGTACTTGCGATACAGAGCTTTTTCCTAGAGTATATTTTTCACCAATTCACTGTATGAATAAGGACTTTCTCTCCTGGATCCTACGCCACTTTGTGGCTCTGAATGACGAGAAACTCTAAAATTACCGTCATCCAGAAGAGCGTAGCGACATCTGGATCCAGGGCTACAAAAGAAGCGCTCACGACGACGCTGCACCTCTAGGAAATAGCCATGCAATGCTCTATAGGCAATTTATGTTGTAGACAACCAAT
Organism: Alphaproteobacteria bacterium; assembly: GCA_025998595.1. The sequence continues at coordinate 21,080 of BNWE01000002.1, forward strand.
GCGCGAACGTTCCAGCCGCCGGTAGTTTTCGCTTTTAATTCAGTATTGCCTAAAACATTAATGTGAGCATTAACAGCATCATGGTTACAATCAGAGCTTATGTTATATTTTCCGTTAAATGTCTTTTTTGAAGCAAATCTGTATTCTGCCTCTAAACGAGCAGACAATTTCTTACCAAACGCCTTTTCTACACCCAGAGCAATGGCCGGAGCAAACTTCGCAATTTTTACATCAGATCCAAACGTTTTTTTTAAAGTCTCAGTTCACCGGCTTTACACTCGGGGCAGACTCTATTCAGAGTTCCATCTTCGTTGGATTTAAACAAAAACGATCCCAGAGATTCGTTCAATCGATCGATGACGGAATTGTCTTTCCTCATGAGCTTTCCGCTTTTGGAAATCCTATCGGTTAGGTTGCTTATGTAGTTTTCCCGGAACATCTTCCAATCATCGCCATAATCGATGGAGTCTTTCATTATATCCAGCAATTCCGACAGATGCATTCCCTTGAGATCAGAGGTCTCTTTATCCTCCATTTTCCATATTTTGAGTATGGAGTTATTGACGATCTTCAGGCGATTATCGCTGCCGTAAACGGCTATTCCCTCATGCAGATGATCAATGGTTTCCTTTTGAACAGCCAGGAGCGTATTGTTTTTTCGCTGCAACGCCAGGGAATCGGTAACGTCTTCATATATAAAGATCAACCCGCCAAGAGGATAAGGAGCCACCACCGTCCGCAGCGTGTTTCCGTTTGGTAAATGCATTAGCTCCTGTACTGGAGTCGTTATGGACGTAAACAACGCTAGTTGTGATTTCTTAAAAGCTTTGAAATCTGCATGCTCCGGCAATTGACGATTGTTTCTTCTCTCATCTAGTATTTCAGCATAGGTTGGCTTGGAATGCAGCCACCCCTGCTCAAGTTTCATGAGCTTATGGTAGGCGCCATTGAAGAACACAAGCCTTGTATTTTCACCAAATATCGCAATAGCTGTGGATAAATTTTCCAGCACTTCGTAGTTTGCCGTTACAATTCTATCCAAATTGGAAGCGATACTCTCTTCGGACGTGATATCCATGGCAAATCCAACGAGATTCTGATTCGAGGTAGGAACTTCATGGACAGACAATTTTCTGCGAACTCCTTTTACCACCGCGAATTGGGAGATCGCCTGCATTCTATTGCATTTTTTCGCATTTTCCGCAAGAGAATGTCCCTGACCAAATAAATTTCCGGGAATCAATGGTAGATTTTGAGCTAAAATCTTTTCTACAGAACTATCAAGCGCTTCCGCATAAGCTTTGTTGCAATAGGTTATGTCGAGACGGCCGTTTCTTTTCCAAACTGGAATCGGAACCACATTTAATGTTTCTCGGAATTCTTCCAAAGTTTTCTCGACAGCAGCCTTTTGGTCTCTTAGAGCCTGCATTTCCAAAAATGATTTGGTTATATCTTTTCCCCATAGGATTATGGTTTCCAGTCCATTGATCGCGATTTTTGAGGCGTTTATCTCTATTTTTCTATCGTTGGCAAGCGCTAACACCGTAATGTTAAACGAAGCACCAGTTCTTATCATTTTTCCAAATAGATTTGATAATTGAATCGCATCTTCTCTGGCAACGAGCGCGATAATATCACCTATGAAAATCGTTGCATTATTTCTAAGATCAAAAAACGATCTGAATTTTTTAGATGAGCCTATGTATTCATTTTCTCCACTCCAGGCGATCCATCCATTATCGGCTAAGGACATAATCGAATGGTAATGGCAGAGCAAATCTCTATATTTCAGAGCGTTAAATCTTGATTTGTATACACAATGCAGAAGAATCACTGATGCCAGCATAAAACACGCAACAGCTAGAAGCAAAGACTTTGAGAAAATAAAACATATAATCCCAAAAATAACAAGAAAAGAACTAAATAGATCTGCTTTGTACCAAGTCTTCATTGAACAAAACCACCTAAAGCGAAATCAAAGAGCACCGAATCGCCAGTTAGAAAATACATTCCTGATTTAATTATCACGAGAACATATAAAAAACGCAAGATAACATCTAATGTTTTTATTAAAATAAATAATAAAGATAAAAAAGATGCGACCTTTAGCGAAATATTAACTTTATTCCTATATTATTCTCTCAATTGAGAAGTTAGACCTATTGCAAAGGTTGAGTTTGAGTTAATAATGTGTTAAAGGTCATATAGGCTCTGTTGAGAACGTTTTTTAGGATTAAGTATAAATTCTAGTTTTTCAGTGGTATAATGCTTCAGGTATTTTATTGAAGTTTGAGGGATTATAGAACAGGCAGAGATAGTTTTTCTAGGTGATTTGGTAAGAGAAGATCATGCTTATCGGAAACTTTTTCAGGTATGATGAGTCCAGTTTACTTGGTAACAATTCCTAAGTTTAAGAAGACCTACCGATATAGTCAGTTTCGTAGGAATAGTTCAGGTATTTTCAAAAGTGATATAGCTCTTTACCATTTTTTATGATATGAGGGAGGTAGACACAATATGGGAAAGTAAGATGCGTCTAGTAATCGTAGAGTCTCCGGCGAAAGCGAAGACAATTAATAAATATCTCGGAAAAGATTACTCGGTGATGGCCAGCTACGGTCATATTCGAGATTTGCTAGCGAAAAACGGAAGCGTAAAGCCGGACGACAATTTCTCCATGGTTTGGGAAATCAGCGATCGCGGTAAGAAATGTATCAGCGATATATCTAAGCAATTGAAGTCCTGTGATGAATTGCTGCTTGCTACCGACCCTGATCGAGAGGGAGAGGCCATTTCGTGGCACATAAGAGAAGTACTGAATGAAAGTAGAAAGTTGGCGATTCCGGTTCGGAGAATTGTTTTTCACGAAATAACGAAGAACGCCATAAAAGAAGCCATCGCTCATCCGAGGGACATAGATATTGGGCTGGTCGATTCCTATTTGGCTCGTCGAGCTCTGGATTATCTGGTTGGCTTTACAATTTCTCCAATTTTATGGAGAAAGCTGCCGGGAAGTAAGTCCGCCGGCCGAGTGCAGTCTGTCGCTCTTCGAATTGTCGTCGATCGGGAAGTCGAGATAGAGCAATTTGAATCGCAGGAATATTGGACGATTGAAGCTAAATTTGCAGCAAAAAACAAGAAGATATTCGGTGCAAAACTAACTCATTTCGAAGGAAAAAAGCTGGGGAAATTTTCGGTAAATAATCAGGAAGACGCCTTTCGCATAAGAGATGCTCTTCTAACTCAGGATTTTATCGTGACTTCCACAGAGGAGAAGACCGTAAAGCGGAATCCTGCGCCTCCATTTATAACATCGACATTGCAGCAGGAAGCATCACGCAAACTGGGATTTACCGCGAAAAAAACCATGCAGGTGGCGCAAAACCTCTACGAAGGTATTGATGTCGGCGGAGAAACAATCGCGTTAATCACATACATGAGAACGGATAGCATAAATTTGTCCAAGGAAGCAATTGAAAAGATTAGAAATTTAATATCGACGAAATATGGGAATGATTTCATTCCATCGACTCCACGCGTTTACAAAACAAAAGTGAAAAATGCCCAGGAGGCCCACGAAGCTGTTCGCCCCGTCGATGCAGACATAGCTCCCGAATCACTCAAGGGAAAGCTAAGCGCCGATCAGCTCAGGCTATATACATTGATCTGGAAGCGTGCCGTTGCTTCCCAAATGTCTTCGGCGGAATTTAATCAGGTGCAGGCTGATATTTCTGATATCCAAACTACGAATAATGTATTTAGAGCCGTTGGAAGCACTCTGAAATTCGAGGGATTTCTCAAGGTATACGTGGAAGGAAAAGATGAATCCGATCAGCCGGAAGACGAAGAGGCGGAAGGCATACTTCCTCCATTGGCCAAAGGCGACGAAGTCGGGAAGAGGGCCATCGAATCATTTCAGCATTTTACCACGCCGCCTCCGCGATTTTCCGAAGCCAGTTTGGTAAAAAAACTGGAGGAGTTGGGAATCGGTAGACCGTCCACCTACGCCACCATATTGCAAGTTCTGCGGGACAGGGGGTACGTGAAGCTGGAACACAAGCATTTCGTTCCGGAAATTAGGGGAAGGCTTGTCACGTCATTTCTCATGAGTTTCTTCGATAAGTATCTGGAATATGGCTTTACGGCGGATATGGAGCAGTCGCTGGACGATGTTTCCAACGGCACTAAACCGAAGCTAGATCTGTTGATGGATTTCTGGACAGGATTTTGCGGCTACGTTAGCAATACGAAAGGAATAACCATAACCAACGTCATCGATCGATTGAACGAATCTCTGGGATCGTTTTTGTTTAAATCCAACGAAGATGGAACTCTGAATAGAGTCTGCCCCGAGTGTAAAGCCGGTGAACTGAGCTTGAAAATAGGCAAATACGGGTCTTTTCTGGGATGCTCAAGATATCCGGAATGCAACTATGTCAACAGGCTGGATTCCTCGCAGCAAAACGCAGAGGGTGATGCCGCTGCAATCGAAGCGGCGGAATATCCGAAATTCTTGGGAGTTTCTCCGGACGATCAAATGGAAGTCTCTTTGCGCAAGGGACCCTATGGCTTGTATGTTCAAAAGGATGTGAAAACGCCGCCGATGGCTCCGGAAGAACAGGCTGAACAATCGGCCGAGAAGCCAACGAAAAAAGTGGCCCAAAAGGATGCGAAAGCAACGCCGGTGTCGGAGAAACCAGCGGGAAAATCGAAGAAAAAAGTGGCCAAGAAAGATACCGCTCCGAAGCCAATTCGCTCTTCCATTCCGAAATTCATCGATCCATCTAAAATGGATTTGAATACGGCTCTATGGCTCTTGAAGTTGCCGAATTCACTCGGAACCTACGAAAACGATGACGTGAAAGTTGGCATAGGAAAATTCGGCCCGTACATACTATTTCGGGAAAAATACATATCCATAAGAAAACCGGAAGATGTACTGACCATGACTCTGGACAACGCCGTGGAAATTATCAAAAACCGTAGAGAACGGAAGCCGCCTGAGAAGAAGTGAGCCAACGTGACGTTGGATCCGTTTACTGCTTCGCCTCCGATTAAAATGTATGCGAGATGTACTTGCGATACAGAGCTTTTTCCTAGAGTATATTTTTCACCAATTCACTGTATGAATAAGGACTTTCTCTCCTGGATCCTACGCCACTTTGTGGCTCTGAATGACGAGAAACTCTAAAATTACCGTCATCCAGAAGAGCGTAGCGACATCTGGATCCAGGGCTACAAAAGAAGCGCTCACGACGACGCTGCACCTCTAGGAAATAGCCATGCAATGCTCTATAGGCAATTTATGTTGTAGACAACCAATGCGCGAACGTTCCAGCCGCCGGTAGTTTTCGCTTTTAATTCAGTATTGCCTAAAACATTAATGTGAGCATTAACAGCATCATGGTTACAATCAGAGCTTATGTTATATTTTCCGTTAAATGTCTTTTTTGAAGCAAATCTGTATTCTGCCTCTAAACGAGCAGACAATTTCTTACCAAACGCCTTTTCTACACCCAGAGCAATGGCCGGAGCAAACTTCGCAATTTTTACATCAGATCCAAACGTTTTTTTTAAAGTCTCAGTGTCTTCTAGATCGTCAGACTCAAATCTAGTTGAAGTATATGAAGCCATTAATTTGGTATAGAACAATGTATTTATGTTACGATTGTAATAACCAAGCCTTAGCCCCAAAGATGGACTTACAGCTGACATTTTTATATCATCTTTACGCTTTGAGGAACCGAAATCACACATAACTTCTCCGCCGAGATAGAAATTATTTGCAAAAACCTTTCCGCCACCAAACGCCAAAGTGCCTATAAAACGGCTATGATTTAGACTGACGTGTTTACCAGCAGCGCCCTTCCGAATATCGTTAATATCATCAGCGGAAATATAATCAGTGACATCAATACCATTAATGTAGAGACGGTTGTTAGTGAAATTTATCGGAGCGTTCACGCTTCCACCAGGTCCAGTCACAGTGACACATGAGCCATTTGCGAGAGTTGCCTTTACATCCGCCTCATGCTTATAGAAGCTTCCGCCGATACCGGCTGCAACATACACACCGTTAAATGGGCAATAACCTGCGTCTTCGGTCTGCTTTTCCTGAGCATGTTGATCTGCGCTTACGACTGCAACCGATAAAAATCCAGCGATTGCAGACAATAGAACTTTCTTCATAATTAAAGTACTCCCTAAAAAAATTAACTAAATGCAATCATATAGTTCTTTTTTAAATTATGCAACATACAGGGATAATTTAATTATTTTGTGTTGTAAAAAGGCAACGTTCATAAAAGCAAAAATCCATACAAAACAATAGGATGCGGCAAAGGTAAATACGTGAAGCTGTTTGTTTTTGCGTTGTATATACCGAATTAATTTAGAATTGTGGATTTTGCTCAACTGGATCCCGACGGTGCTTGCAATCAGAGACCCGAATTGGCGTGGAATCCAGAAAAAAAAAACAACTTTTCAATTGTAAAGGAGTATATTGATTAACAATTTGGTTGAGTTTAATGTGCTCTGGTAATAATCTTTATTAAGGGAGTGATATGAAGACTATGGATAGGCGTATATACATGGATTACCAGGCGACAACTCCATGTGACAAGAGAGTGTTAGATAAAATGTTGCCGTATTTCTGTGAAGAGTATGGAAATCCCCATTCCACGAGTCATATGATGGGAGCAACTGCCGCCGAAGCGGTGGAATGTGCCCGCCATAAGGTGGCAAAACTCGTTGGTGTTTCCGATGCTAGGGAAATAGTTTTTACGTCTGGAGCCACAGAATCATGTAACATAGCCATACAGGGGGTACCGAAATTCTATCGGGAAAAGGGAAATCGAATCATTACCACTGCTGTTGAGCACAAATGTGTATTAGAGGCGTGTGCAGCAATGTCTCGGGAAGGATTTGATGTTGTGTTTCTGCCTGTTCAGAGTAACGGCATCATTGATATGGATGCTCTGAAAAATGCCATGACTGATCAAGCAGTGTTGGTTTCTATCGCCTGGGTAAACAACGAAATCGGCGTCTGTCAGCCCATCGAAGAAATAAGCAAGCTATGCAAAGAACGCGGAGTGATATTTCATTCGGATGCTGCTCAGGCGGTTGGCAAGGTCAAAGTCGATGCATCTTTGGTGGATCTCATGAGCATATCTGGCCATAAGGTATACGGTCCCAAGGGAATTGGAGCGCTGTACGTGCGAATACAACCGCGGATACGTCTTGTTCCACTGTTTTTCGGAGGTGGACAGGAGCGCGGTATTCGTTCCGGTACATTGCCGACTCCGTTGTGTGTGGGACTTGGTGAGGCCTGCGAGATTGCCCTGTCGGAGATGGACGAGGAGTACAAACGCCTAACCGAGTTTAAGGATTATTTCATAAAAAAGATTTTCGATAACCTGAAAAAGGTGTATCTTAATGGTGATAGGGAAAAAAGAATTCCAGGCTGTTTGAACTTTAGCTTCGAAGGAGTCGAAGGAGAAGCGGTGATGCTCGGTATGCAAAATGTCTGCATATCGTCTGGGTCTGCGTGCACATCGAAAACGCTGGAGCCTTCGCATGTTTTGAAGGCCGTTTCCATTCGTGAAGATCTGGCACATTCGTCTCTGCGGATAGGACTTGGAAGATTTACGACGTTTGATGAAGTGGAATACGTGTCATCAAAGCTAATAGAGGTTGTAAACAGATTGAGAGAGATGAGTGCGATTTGGTCCGAGCCGGACTAGCATTAATGGCTTCGCCACCAGCTAAAAGGCATGCGTGCGCTCTCTTCAATGCCAAGGTTGCAGAGTACAACTCGCATACGTTTCGGAAGGTAGTAAAAATAAACGGATCCAACGTCACGTTGGTGGTATAGGAGTGTTTATATGGGTTATTCGAAAGAAGTTATGGATCGCTATAAGAATCCTAAAAATGTCGGAAAGTTAGATGAAAATGATAGGAATGTTGGTACTTCGGTAGTTGGCTCTCCCAGCTGTGGTGACGTAATAAAGTTTCAAATTAAAGTCGACGATGACGGGAAAATATCCGATGCAAAATTTAAGGCGTTTGGATGTGGGGCAGCAATAGCGTCGAGCGCATTGGTGGCAGAATGGGTACATGGAAAGAATCTCGATGAGGCCAAGTGTATAACCAATGAAGAAGTGGCAGAGTATCTCTCTCTTCCTCCGGTGAAGGCGCATTGTTCCGTTCTAGTAGAAGAAGCGGTGACCAAAGCTATCGAGGATTATCTATCTAAAAAGGAGAACACGAACTCCGGTGAAGGTGCATAGCGCCGTTCTGGTGGAGAAAGCCGTGAGCAAAGCCACTAAGGCGTCGCGCAAGATCAACTTGTGCGAGTTATTGATGGAGCATTTTGTAGTTCTATGTTTCGAAACAAAAAATTATTCTTGTCATTCTGGAGCTTGATGTGGTACCATATATTGTAGTGTGTAAATTATTGTAGGGTTTTGGATGGGTTCGGTTGCTGGCGATTTAGTATTTAAATTAATTTTTAGTGACTCTCGCAGTAAAAAAATGCTGATTCATTTGTTGAATAGTATTATTGTCGGAGCAAAAGATAATCCAATAGTGGATTTGCAGATTCGAAAAACAGAGCTGATTCCAGAATTTCTTGGTGGAAAGGAAGTGCGTCTAGATATTTTTGCAGAAGCATCTGACAAGCGCCGTATAAATGTGGAGATCCAACGACAAAGTCAAAGTTATTTTGTAAAACGCTCTTTGTTCCACTGGGCTGAGATATATTTTCAACAGCTGCCAAAGGGTGGGAAGTTTTTGGAACTTTGTCAAACTGTATGCATAAACATACTCGAGGAGAGCATATTTAAAGATGATCGTTTTTGGCACAAATATCACCTGAGAGAGGACGAGACTTACGAGCTTTTGACCGACGTGGAGGAAATTCATTTTCTAGAGTTAGCTAAAATGAAAGAGTACCAAAAGGATAATCCTGTTACATGGTGGCTTGAGTATATCAAGAACCCGCATTCTGAGGTGGTAGATAAGATAGGCGAATTTGAGCCAATAATAAAGGAGGCAGTGAAAATGTTTGATATTGTATCATCAGATCCAGCTACACAAGAGCTTATTCGAATTAGAAATGATGGAGAGCATGAGTACAACTCCGCTATGTGGGAAGCAGAAATGAAAGGCGAAGCAAGAGGCGAAGCAAGAGGCGAAGCGAGAGGCGAAGCAAAAGGCAGAATGGAAGGCATTAAAGAAGCTGCCAAGAAAATGCTATTAGCAGGTATCGAATCAAGTATTGTAGCAAGTTCTCTTGGTCTTTCTACTTCTGAGATCCAATCACTTAGTCGGAGTTAATGGCTTACGCAAGAACAAATTGGATGAGTTGTTGTTGGAGATTTTGCGATTCCATGTTTCAAAGCGAAGAGTCGCTCAAGTTATTCTTGCGCTGATCTTAAGGGTTATCTATATAAAAGGGAGAACATGAATTAATGGAAAAAATAATAAATATTACGGATTTCGCAAAGGATTTCTTTAAAAAATCAATCTCGGACGAGGAATGCTTTGGTATAAGGGTTGATATCGCTTCTGGAGGCTGTCATGGAATGAGTTATCTCATTGATTTTGCTAAAGAAGTTGATTCGGCAGATGTCCTAATGGAGGATGATGGTCTAAATGTTTACATAGCTCCGAAGGCGATGATTTTTGTCGCTGGAATGACCGTGGATTACCGAAAAACGGCCATGGGAGGGTCAATTATTTTCGAAAATCCCAATGCAAAACAAACTTGTTCCTGTGGAAAATCGTTCCAAACAGACGGATCTGCCTGTACTGGATCCTGCTGTAGTAATTAGTGGATGATTCGCTGCATGAATTACTTTGACGTGCTTGAAATTCCAGTATCCTATAAAATCGATGAGCAGGTGGTTACTCGCATCTACCTTGAAAAGCAACGCAAATTCCACCCCGACATGGCCAGCGTGACGCTGGATCCGTTTACTGCTACAGAATCTGTTGCGACATCGAAAATAATGCCGGTATACGCTGAAACTAATATCGATAGCATTAGTGCATGTGCTGCAAGCACCGTCACGTTGGTGAATGACGGTAGCTTTAGTGTTTCTCGTCATCCAGAGGAGCGTAGCGACGTAGGGAACCACAACAACACCAATTCCGATTCAGCAATAGAAAATGCCTATGTCACAGACAATGAAGCAGAAAGCGTGTCAAGCGTCACGCTTGTTAATGAAGCATATACTGTAATTATGAATCCAATTTTGAGGGCAGAATATTTTCTGAGACTAAATGGAATCGATCCAGATGCCATAACAGCATCAGAAAACGCTATGGAAATGCTCAATATAAGTGAGCAATATGAATCAATAGATTCCGATGTCGAAAAAGAAAAGTTTTTCGCTCGTCTTAATGAACGTATGTTAAGCTTATTGGAATTTCTCTATAAATCCGAGGATGATATACGGGCGTTTAGTAATAATTTTATGCTACTACGTTTTATAAAGTCGTTTTTAGAAAAGGTTGCGCCGAATGCTTATAGTGGGAATTGACTTAGGAACTACTACGTCTGTTGTTGCGTTTATGCAGCATGGTACTCCGCGCTCTGTTGCTACGGACGTAGGAAAAAACACAACCCCTTCTGTTGTAAATTACGAAGAAAATGTAGTCATTATTGGACGAGAGGCGATTTATCGCATGGATCCAGCCCATTCTGTCTTTTCCATAAAAAGATTTATGGGAACAAAAAGAAAGTTCTTGGGAAGATATCCTGAGGAAATATCGGCAGACATATTGTCCTATCTTAAAAAATCGGCGGAAATCAGTTTGCGAGCCACCATAGATGCAGCAGTTGTCACTGTTCCCGCTCATTTTTCCGACGCCCAACGCATAGCTACCAAAAGAGCGGCATCCATTGCCGGCCTAAAAGTCTTGCGTTTGATAAATGAGCCAACAGCCGCTGCAATTGCGTATGGACTCGACAAAAATATAAACGGAATCTATGCGGTCTATGATTTTGGCGGAGGAACCTTTGATTTTTCTGTTTTGCGATTGGTAGATGGAATCTTTCAGGTTTTGGCCACCGGAGGAGACAATTATCTTGGCGGAAATGACATAGATGAATCGATTCTCATCCATAATCTGTCGAACAATGGCATAAATCTTTCCCAATTGAATGATGGCGAAAAAATGCTCGGGCGCTTAGTGGCGAAATCTCTTAAAGAAAGCCTGGGAGATAACAAAGAAGTCACTAAAAATTACATCTATAAAAATGAAAACTATGAATTCAAATTGTCAGATGTAATTATGAAAAACATAGCCCAAATGTACTTGGATAGAACTCTGAAGATAGCGGATCAGGTGTTTATGGATGCTGGAATTGGAGAAAATGACATCAATGGAATCATAGCTGTTGGCGGTATGACCAAAATGCCATTGATTAAAGATGCAGTGCGAAACCATTTTAATATAAAAGTTTTGGACGATATAAATCCAGAAGAAGCCGTTGCATTTGGAGCGGCGATACATGCGGATTCAATAGCTTTCAAGAAGAGAAAGATGCTGCTCATAGACGTCGTTCCACTGACATTAGGAATCGAAACGCTAGGAGGAGGCGTTGATAAAGTCATTCATAGAAATACTGCGATTCCCATAATACAGCGGAGAGAATACACCACATATAAAAACAATCAGAACGGTATAAAGTTCCACGTTGTTCAGGGCGAGAGACAGCTTGCAAAAGATTGCAGATCGTTGGCTAGATTTGAACTGCCAAACATTCCGAATATGCAGGCTGGAGAACCGAGAATCCAGGTCGAATTCTACGTGGACGTCAATGGAATCCTCAGCGTTAGCGCCAGCGAAAAAAGTACGGGAATTGTTCAGTCTGTGTTGATCGAACCGTCGTCTGGGCTTTCCGATGATGATATGGCGTCAATTCTAGAAAACGCCGCCCAATACAAAGAAAAAGACTCCGTTGAAATGGCTCAAATTTTTCTAAAAGTCGAAACAGAGCGGATGATAACTTTTTGGGAGTCTTTGCTGAATGATATTCCCAGTGAGCATGTCGACTTTGTCCGCAAAGAGATTGAACTTCTAAAAAAAGCTCTTGAAAATGAGGAGTATTCAAAAATGGCTGACCATAAAAAAAATATAGAAGAAATCAGTGGACAGTTTCTAGATGAAATAATAAGTGAAAGACTCAGTAAGAAAATGATCGATGAAAACAGGAGAGTTATAGTATGAACGTCACATTTATATTAAAGGATCAGACGGAACGTACCATAAGCTTCAAGGAAGGACAGACACTGTTGGCGGTTGCCGAGGAAAACAAAATACCAATTCATGGAGCCTGTGAAGGATTCTGCGTTTGCGGAGGATGCCATGTGCTGATCGAGAACCTAGCAGACAAACTCCCGAAAATATCAGATAAGGAAAATGATGCTCTCGATAATGTCTGCGGCGTCGTATTCAACAAATCGAGACTCGCCTGTCAGGTAGTGCTCAACTCTCAACTGGACGGACTGCGTGTGTCTGTGCCAATTTGACGCTGGGCTTGTTTCAATTTAGAAAAAACAAAACAAAAATTATTGAATTATATGTTGACAATCGAAAGGGAAGGTGTTAATCTATAAATAGGTTAATATTTTAAGGAGTGTTTATTATGCAAGGCAAAACTATAGGAAGCGTGATATTGGCAGGATCAATTCTGGCCTCGGCCATTATTGTACGGCAAGCTATGAATCCAGAAATCGCGACAATTCGTGTTGAAGGTGTTGCTAGAGCAGAAGTTAAAGCTGATCTTTTTAGATGGAACTTTGACTTTGAGTTGGTGGCTGACAGCAAGGAACAAATGGATGAAATGATAAAATCCGCCAATGGCAATGTAACGAAATTGCTTACAACATCTGGTTTAATCGATGGAACTGATTTCAAAATCAGTCCAAGGCAACTTAAGAAAACAAAGGATGATGGCAAAGACGTATTTACTCTCACTCAAAATTACATGGTTCGGACTAAGAAAGTTGATGAAGGATTAAAAGCGTATAATGCTTCGGAAAGATTGGTAAATCAAGGTATATCATTAACAACTGGATCTAAGCCAACTTGTGAGTATAGTCAAAGGATTCAAATGGAAGAGAAGCTAACTGTTCAAGCTCTAAAAAATGCTGAAATCCAAATGCAGAAGATAGCAAAGGAAATGGGCTATGAAATCGTAGGAATTCCATCACTAACCTATTCTTCAGTTAACTTTAAATCAGCGAAAGATCCTGATGAGAAGTATGGATATTGGAATGACAATCCTGAAACGGACATAATAGCATTAGTTACTGCCAACACAGAATTTAAGGTTAAGAAGAAATAAACCGAAGAATATTAACCATGTTCACATTTAATTTTTTGCGTCTTGTAGCCTCTCAAACTCCACTGTCAAAAAGTGGCAAAACCTAATTGATGAACATGGTTATTGTGGAAATTAATTCAACGACAGATGATCTACTATGCATCCTCTGGATGGCGAGAAGCTCTTAAATTACCGTCATCTACCATGTTTAGGGCTGGAGTCAAGCGTTTTTTTGAATTATTTTTCCATCCCTGAGTATTGCGTTGAGTTGCACGATAATTTTCCTCATGCACGCGGTTATGGCGACCATTTTTTCTTTTCCTCTATTCAGGAGAGATCGGTAATAATCTTTCATTGGTCCTTTTGCCGATTTCCTGGAGAATGTTAAGGCAATGAGAAAGAGGGTCTTCTTGATTATCTGCCGTCCTCCCATGACGCGTCTATGTCCCTGTTTTTTCCCGCTGTCTTTTGCGCATGGAGCGACTCCAGCTAGGGCTGCAACCTCCCGGCGATCAAACGTTCCTAATTCCGGCATGTGTGCCAGCAACTTGATTGCAGAGACTCGTCCTCCCCCTTTGACTTTACACAATAATTTTATTTTATCTTCCTGATCCTTTAGCTCCTTACATAACTCGTCGATTTTCTTTTCGACGGACTTAATTAACGTATCCAAAATTGCAATTGTTTCATCAATAAAGGACTTTATCATCTCGCATCCAGGACTCTTCTGGCGATTCTTATGACCGGCTCTCTGGACCTTTATGTTTTCCAGATACAGCGATAACTCGCGAATTTTCTCTTGTGTTTCAGACGGTTTCTGATAAACCGGCAGCTCTTTATGCCTTTCCTGTCCGTATTTGGACAGCTTTTTGGCGTCGATCATGTCGGTTTTTGCGTCACATTTGAGAGAATTCATGAAATACTTGGCTTTCCTGTTATCTGTTCTATGTATTGTAAAATTTAAACCAATCAGTGCATCGATGCATTTCCTTTCGTAGCCGCCAGTGTTTTCTAAAACCACATAACTGCTTGAACTCTCAAACTGTTTGAATGCCTTCGTGATAGACTTCTGATTGTTTTCAACTTCCAAATGTTTACCATCCAAAGAAGAAAAAATATCGATCTTATCTTTAGAAACATCGATACCAATAAAGTTTTTGAATTGATCGGAACTCATGTTAAACTCCTGATTGTAAGCGGGCTTTGAAGCCCATGCTACCATTCGAACTACGAATGGAAACAGCACGGTTCCCAAGATGACGAGAGGCTCTTTAGGCCTTATCCAGAGCCGGGTTACCGTGCTGCGCCTGCGAGATCACCCACGCAGACAACCAATGAGAATATCCTAACCTTTTTGGTGGTTTTGGACACCCTCTACTTAGTCGTCCCTGAAGAAAGGTCAAGGAAGCGTTGAAGTGCAGTGATTTTTTTGACTTGTAGCGCAGATGAGAAAGCGTTAAACCTCCTCCGGCTCTCTATGTGACGCAGCAATAGGCCGAAATAAGTATTTTGTTAGTTTATTTTTCTAAAAACACAAGCATCTGGCGCATTTTCAACCGTGGATTGCGTTTGTGGTTGAGCTAAGATCAGAGGCTTACATTAATTTAGGCAAGGAAGAGAGGTTCCTGACGCATCTCACTGTGTATCTGAGGTTGCAACTGGGAGCATACAGAGTGTCGGATAATTTTTTTCTAAGTTTGGATGGAACTTGACTGATAAATCTCATCATGAACCTAAGGTTGTGTCCAATGGCGCAAAGGATCGCATTTAATTTGCATCCGATTTCATGTTTCGGGAAATTCCTGCATAATTTTCCCTCGGATTTCATATGTCCGATGTGTGGTTCGATTGCAGATCGCCTTTTCAGCTCTTTTTTGAGGACATTCGTCATATTTTTTCTTTGTCCTGAAATAAAGATTTGCGTTTTGTCGTTTTGAATTGGATGCCCCTTGTATCCATTGTCTACGAAGCCCTTCTGGATTTTTTGCTTCGATATTTCTTCTGCCTTTTCTATCGCGCCTTGAAGCGTTTTGCTATCGTGGACATGCTCCATCCATGTTTGAGCGGCGAGCGCGATCCCCTGCCTGTGCATGACCACAAGAGAAACTTTCTGGCCAAATTCGTATGGAGTTCGGCGCTTTCCCTTTGAAATACAATAGGTTTCCGGAGTCGGAAATCCATTCCATGTGCTGAATCATCAGTAAGCCGAACATCAAACGAACCGGCTTCGGTGGATGACCTTTCAAAGGCGTGAATAAACTTTTAAGCTCATTCTCGAGACTCTCCCAGTCAATAACCGCTCCCAAACGCTGCAGTGGATGACTCTTGTCCAACTGATCCATCAGGGAAGCTAAAAATAAATGAGACTGCCTAGATTCTGTCTTTTCCGGTACCATTTCTTGCAACCTTTCTGCTGATTCCAAATCAAATCTTGCAGTTATTATAACCTAAAAATCAATCCAATGCACTCAAATTTTAACAAAAAATCGCTTCTTCAGGGACGACTACTTACAATCCAGAGGAGCGGAGCGACGTAGGGACCCAGAAAAAAGAAAAACCAACTTCTCAATTCTAATGAGTATATACAATCACGGCGCGTCTTTGAGCTATCCTCTTCCGTAAAAATATGATTTTAAGAAATTTATCAATCCTCGCTTTTTTAGAAAGCCTATGTGGTACATTTTTATTCCGCCATCTTTTTGTTTTGTTTTTACGCTATCGATTTTTCTTCGTATTTCAGGACAAACGACAGATTTTATGGCTTCCAAGAGATCTTTTTTTAAAATATGTTTATAATACATTTGTTTACAATCGTCTATTGTAACATGTGTCGACAATTTAGAAAACAACGTATAAAATATATCAATTGTTTCATTGTCCGATAATTCTCTGTCAGTTGCAGAAAAACCGCCATCTCTGAATGTAGTAAATATTAATTCGATAAATACAGGCTTACATCCTTTTAAACACAAACTAATAACCGAATAGTTGTCGCATGCACTTTTATATTTTTCATCGAACAAAGTTTCACGAAGTATCTCTGTTTTTGTAAACATGGTTTGATGACTGAATGGCAATCTTATAAAAAAAGCGCCTATTTTCGCGGTTATTTTCAAGATTTTTCCATCTTTGCGAAGATACAGAGCCTCAGCGTAAGAAAAGTCCGCATTATTTTCTTCCAACGCTTTTATGGATTCTTCCACACCGCGAGGATCATGCCAAAAATCATCTGAATTCAGGAAAGCAACATATTTTCCCGTTGCTCTCATAATTCCTTTATTCATGGCATTATAGATGCCGTTGTCAGGCTCCGAGACATACGTAATCCATCCCTTGTCAGCGTATTCCTTCAGTAGATCCAATGTACCATCATTGGAGGCGCCATCGATAATAATGTGCTCAATATTCTTGTGTGTTTGATTGTGGACCGATTCCAAACATTGACGGAAATAACCTTCGCGGCCGTTTTTTATCAGGTTGTAAGTAGCAGTAACCACAGTAACTTTTGGAAGATTCATCTTGTTATATACCATTTGTAAAACATTCTTATTCCATCTTCTAGAGAGATCTTCGGCTTCCATCCCAAAGATTGAATCTTCGTTGCGTCCATTAATTTGCGCGGAGTTCCGTTTGGTTTGGTCGTATCGTACTCGATTGTTCCTTCAAATCCAACGATTTTTCTGATCATCTCGACCAAATCCTTCATCTGAATATCAGTTCCGGAAGTTATGTTTACAAATTCACCAATATCAGCATAATCTTTGTTCTCCATAAGATATACACATGCGTCAGCAAGATCGTCTGAATGCATAAACTCTCGATAGGCGGATCCATCTCCCCAAACCACCAACGACGCCAACGTGACGTTGGATCCGTTTTCTGCTTCGCTACCGGTTGATTGGTATGCCGACTGTGCTTGCGATGTCGAAGTGCTTGCAGCACCTGCACTAATGGCTTCGCTACCGGTTGATTGGTATGCCGGCGCTATTTTCGACGCTGAAGCCGCTTCAGCATGAGAAATCGCTCGTGCGGCTCGGACAGAAGCCATTAGTGGGTCCAGCGTCACGCTGGCCTGTACGGCACGCACCATGAGCATGGGCAGTGCATGAGCCGTTTCCATATCAAAGTTGTCGTTTTCACCATATTGGTTAGTGGGCATGACAGAGATGAAATTCGTTCCATACTGCTGATTGTAGTATCGACATAACTTGATGATTGCGATTTTCGCTATAGCATAGGCTTCATTGGTCGGCTCCAGTTCCGACGTAAGCAGATGCTCCTCTTTCATGGGCTGCGGAGCCAAACGCGGATAAATACAACTGGAGCCCAGGTTGAGAAGCTTTGTCACTCCGTATTTATAGGCTGCGTGAACGACATTTGTTCCAATCATGATGTTCTGGTATATGAAATCCGCCGGATAAGTTGAATTCGCGAGAATTCCGCCAACTTTTGCAGCAGCCAGAAAGACATACTCGGGTTTTTCTGCGCTGAAAAACGCATCCACCGCAGATTGATTTATCAGATCGAGCTCGCTTGATGATTTCGTGATGATATTTTCATAGCCACGAGCTTTTAGGCATCTCATTATCGCTGATCCCACAAGACCGGTATGTCCGGCAACATAGATTTTCGAATTTTTATTCATTGTTTTACATTTCTTGCGCAGTTAATTCTAAATAACCTTTTTCCCTGAGCAAAAGAAACTTCTGCGCTTCCTTTAGATCTTCCGCAATCATTTCTTTCACCAGCATTTCCAACGTATATTTTGGCTTCCATCCGAGTTTTTTGCGAGCCTTAGAGGCGTTTCCCAGCAGCAAATCGACTTCCGTAGGACGAAAGTATTTGGGATCCACTTCAATAACGACTTTTCCCGTCGCTTTATCGATTCCTTTTTCATCGATTCCCTTGCCGATAAATTCAATGTCGATGCCAACTTCTTTAAACGCCATGGAGCAGAAATCCCGAACTGTGGTTGTAACTCCAGTGGCCAAAACGAAATCCTCCGGTTTGTTATGTTGCAGCACCAACCACATGCCTTCGACGTAATCTTTCGCGTGACCCCAGTCGCGCTTGGCACCGAGATTTCCCAGATATATTTTTTCTTCCAAACCTGATTTTATTCGGGCAACGGCGCGGGTAATTTTTCTCGTGACAAACGTCTCTCCGCGACGTGGACTCTCATGATTGAACAGAATCCCATTGACGGCGAACATACCGTAGGCTTCCCTGTAATTGAGCGTAATCCAATAGCCGTATAGCTTTGCGCAGGCGTAGGGAGAACGCGGATAGAAGGGAGTTGCTTCACTTTGTGGAGTCTCCTGAACCAATCCATAGAGCTCCGAAGTGGAGGCCTGATAAAATTTCGTCTTTTGCTCCAAACCAAGAATGCGCAGAGCCTCTAAAATTCTTAAAGTACCAAGGCCGTCCGCATTGGCTGTATATTCCGGACAATCAAACGATACTTTCACATGCGATTGCGCCGCAAGATTATAAATTTCGTCCGGCTGGATTTCCTGAATCAAACGAATCAAACACGTGCTATCGGTTAAATCTCCGTAATAAAGCTTGAAGCGCGAATTCTCATCGTGGGGATCTCGATAAAGATGATTAATGCGCTGCGTATTAAACGAAGACGCTCTCCGCTTCATTCCATGAACTTCATAACCTTTGTTCAACAGAAACTCAGCCAAATATGACCCGTCCTGCCCTGTGATTCCTGTAATTAATGCTTTTTTCATACTATCGCCCATCGTTTTCTATCAATATTTACAATACCACTCATCATATGCACTCCTTACAAAAATGAGCAATTGTTTTTTTAATTCCTTCTTCAATTGTTATTTGGGGAACGTATCCGAAAATTTCAACAGATTTTCTGTTATCAAGAATAGATTTACGTATGTCTCCTTCTCTTGCAGAAACATAAATATCATCAACTAGGAAGTTTGTGTGTTTTTTTATTAATTCCAATAAATTATTAATAGTATTTGACTGATTGGTTGAAAAATTAACAACCACATTTTTGGATGGCGCTTTTAGAGCAATAATATTTATTTCAGCGACATCTTCAACGTATAAAAAATCACGAATTTGCTCACCATCTCCGTGAATTTCAACAGTTTGTTTTTTTAATATTCTGTCTATGAAAACAGCAACAACTCCGGCTTCTCCGTGGATACTTTGTCTCGGACCATAAACATTAGAATATCTGAATATTACATAATCGATTCCGGAAAGCTTTATGTATTTCTCCATGGTTGCTTTAGAAAGAGCGTAGGGAGACAGATAACCGACAGGATGTTTTTCGTCAACGGGAAGGTATAGTGGATTAGCATACAGAGCAGCGCTGGATGCTGCTATAACTTTTCTCACGTTATATTTCTTGCAAAACCTTAGAAGATTTATGGTCGCCAGAATGTTGTCTTTTGCATCTTGAATTGGATCCACCAATGAACAAGATACTGCAGTTTGAGCAGCAAGATGTATTACATTTACAATGTTATTTTTTTTGAAAATTTTCTCTAAATCCTGTGAAAGCAAATCAGTCTTATAATAAGTTGCTTGGTTATTTCTATACACAGGATCGTTGCGATCAATAACCACAACATTTATGCCATTAGCTATCAGTTTATCAACAACGTGAGAACCAATAAAACCACTTCCTCCGGTGACGGCAACTGCATCCGTTTGCGAAAAATAATCATTCATTTCAGACCATAACCTCTTCTCGATTCTATTACTTCATGATAAAGATCTATATAGTTTTTTAAACATATATCAATAGTAAATCTACTTTCAACTGTTTTGCGAGACAGAATGGAGGCTTTTTTCCATAGCTCATCGTCGTTCATGAAAGTATTTACTCCATTTAATAAATCATCAACATCAAATTGTTTAGCAATGTAACCGGTGTTCATATGAGAAATTTGTTCAGGTATGCCTCCAGTATTAAAAGATATTATTGGGGTACTGCATGACATCGACTCCAATGTGACGAACGGAAAGCTGTCTGCTATTGTCGGATACAAAAACAAATCTGCCGCAGAATAGTATTTCGCCAATAGATTCTTATCGCCAATAAACCCAGTGTCGTAAAATCTTTCATGTCTATATCCTTTTTGAGGGGATCCCACGCACAAAAACAATATATCTTCTCGCGATTTGAGAATTTCATAAACTTTTCCTAGATAACTTCCTCCTTTCCACGGATTAGCATCTCCATAGTCACAGCAAAAGAGAATAATTTTTTTATCGTATGGCAGAGATAATTCTTTTCGAACCTCTTGTTTATTGTAGTTGTGGAATATCTTCTCATCTACTCCGTTATAAATGCATCTTATATCATGATTTTGTAATATACTGTGCTCTACTTTCTCCTTAAGCCAATTTGATACGGCAACTACTGTGATTTTCTCACACGAATCATATATCTTCTTTTTCGTATCATAAATCAAATGAGAGTTATCGGTATCTATGGCTGGATACGTATTAAGATAAGTGCACGAATGGCATCTTTCAATCCACTTATCGCAATCTAAAGAGTGTGCACAATGCCCAGTAAAACTTTGCATATCATGAAGCGTCCAGATCGTTGGCTTTAGAGGTGTTAACTCCGGCAAAGCGAAAGGAGAAAAATATCCTCCATGCAGATTATGAAGATGCAAAATATCACAATTCTTAAAAATCTCCATCTCTTTTATTTTTAACGAATCTAAATCAATTACGACCTGCTAAAGCAGGAGGTATGCTAAGTATCTGAAGATACGCCGATTGAGGATAAATCCTATTTTGTTGCCATCACTAACTTCAAACTTTTTGATACTCCGCACTTTCCTTTGGCTAAAAGCCTCGCTACATGTTCTCTTATTTTTAGACAACTATTATCAAGCGATAGCTATGAAATATGTTGTTAAAACAGTTCACGCTAAAGCGTAAGGTTTATAACCGACCCGTGGAAAATAAAAGAAATCCTGATACTCAGAAATTCTTTGAATCCTCCGTAAGGTTTTATCTTTGGGAAGAATATTGACATTAGAATCATTTGATAAGTTTTCTGCTACTACAATTTCTGTATGAAATTCTCTGGAGAGCCCTTTATAAAGAATATTGTAAGCAACTTCTGCCGCTCCTCCTTTTCCAGCCAACGTGTTAATGTACAAAATATTTCCTAGCTTATCACATGTGCTACTGACATTATATTTGTGGATTCCCGCATATAATTTCTTGTAATGGCAGTACGCTATAAATTGGTAGATTTTTCTCTTAATTTTTTTAAACATTATTCGCTATTCCGTGGATGATATCACGCCCTACCTTTTCTGTTAGAAACAACCGTGGAAGAGCATGTAGATCGGTATTATAACGACAATAGCCATGTCGAGTCGTAGCACATGTGCTGAAGTTCAGTTGTCTTAATAGCTTTATGTGACTTTTGTCTACTGCAGCTTCTTCGCCAAATGGAAATGCAAAATGCCTCATATTGTGATTCGTTTTTTCTTTTATTAAATTCATAGAAAGAAAGATATCTTCTTTTATTTCTTCAGTTGAACATCCTTTAAATGAAAAATGCGAATGTGTATGACATCCTATCGTAGCGAGTGGTTCTTTTGTGAGATCCAATACCTGTTTCCAAGTTAGTGACAAGTCATAATCTGGTATTTCTTTTAGATTAAAAAAACTCAGCAATTCTTGCTTTAGATTTTTCTGCGGCATTTTTAAAATGATTTCTCTTATATCCAAAAAGGCCTTTTCTTTTTTTTCTGGCGTGGAGCAATCGAAAGACAAATCTTCATTGATAACAAGCGTGTGATTCGCCAAGATCAGATCTTCCAGAACATACCACCAATAGATAAATTGTTTCTCAACCATCCCAGTTGCAACGTATATGCAAAATGGAACATCCAATGACTTGAATACCGCTAATCCGTTAGTAAAATTATCTCTATAGCCATCGTCCAGAGTTACTGAAATAATCTTTCTGGCTTTTTTTCGTTTAGTAATGATTTCCTGTAATTCATCTAGACTTACGAAACTGCAGCCCAAAGACTTCGCGTATTTTAATAGATCCTCCAGATAATCCGGAGATATTTTCAGATGCTCATTATAATAAATACGAGCTGGATCGATGTAATCTATCCTGTGAAGCATTAAAATTGCTCCAATTTTTGGATTATCGAATTTTGTAAAGGTTGACAAGATGTTTTGTTTAAAAAATTCAAGAAACTTCACTTTATCGCCCTCAAACCTATAGTTACTTGATAATCTTCATCTGTCCTATCCAATATAGAAATATCGGATAGATCTTCTTGAGCCAGTCCTTGTATAAAAGCTGTAGCTGCCGCCACATTTCCATAGGTTATTATTTGAATTTCACGAAACCCAGCATCTTTAGCTAGCATTTCAATTGATTTATTAGTAAAACTCCAAAAATGCCCCCACCTGTCCATGTCATAGCGTGAGATTTGAGAAAGCCCTCCGACGGTAGCCAACAAAACTCCCCCCTCTTTTAATAGAAAACGCGTTCCTATCAAAGCTTTTTTTACGTCATAAATAAAGTTAAAAGTCTGTGTACAGATAAAACAGTCGATCGCGTTTTCAGGAAGAGTGGATGTATCAGTAAGATCGCCAATAATGGTCGCTTCAAGGTTTGTATTATCAAAATGCAATATTTCTTGCTTTATCATTCCAGAAGAAAATTTTCGAGAGTACGTATTTTCAGAAATTTCAAGAACTGTTCCTTTTATGTATTGCTGATTTTCTTTTAAAAATTTCTCTATATAGTATCGATCTATCGGAGTTCCCCTATCAAAACCAAACAACCTACTGATTGGTTGAGTTTCCGTTATTTTTATAGAGTTTATTCTGGGATTTTTATGTTTTATTTTATCTATTATCCACATACAACCCTCTGTAAGCAAAAATATTGCATTGTAAATCCATATTAGATTGCCTTGTTTTTTTTAGTATACGTAAATTTTATCAATCCCATAATTGTAACTATTCTTTTATTCCCTCGTTTTATTTTTTTTATGCACTTCCATTTATTATCGTGGCCTCTATAAAACTCTCCCAATCGTTTTCTGCAATTTTTATTTTCTACAGTTGGTATTTTTTTTAGCGTTTCATAATGTGACGCCAATTGTACATCATACTGGTGACATTCACCACAGTGTACTCCGCCACCATCAAATCCAATATTATGAACGAATGATTTCTGAGGATATAGGCATAATTTGTTTTTCAAAAAAATACTTGCACTCCACCTTATTGCCCAAGAATTATTTTTCTTGTTTATTTGATCTTCCAGCATCTGCACATAAGGATATGTATCATTGAAATCAAATTTTTTTTCTAAATTTTTGGATCGAATTCCATTTAACAACTTTTCTCCATCTGGTTCAAAAATTCTCCATGCTCTGCTCCAAGTGGCCCATCCCCAAGATTCTCCAAAACTTATGAAAAAAGATTCCGACAAATTGTGGATCGGATAAACATAGCCCGAAATAGTAGCTACCTCTTCATCATTTTCATAAAGCTCTAAAGCGTCATTCATATACCGAAGAAAATATTTGGAGGTTACCAGATCATCTTCAAGAACTATAACTTTTCCATATTGATTTACAATTTTTGTAACACCATAAATAACGGAATTCGCAAGCCCTTTATTGGAGTCACTCTCGATGATTTCTACTCGTTTAAATCCAGTAATAGTACGAATATACTCTCTCACCTCATTAACTTTTTCTTCTGCTTGAGCGTTTTTAGCTCCGTCAGAGAAAATAAACAACTCACTTTCTGACGCAAGTTCATTGGCCTTGAGAGCTTCCACCGTTTGTCGCGTATGATGCAGACGGTTATAGGTAAATAATACAATAGGAGCTAGTTTTTTTATTTCTCCTTTTACATTCTCTAGAATCTTAGGGAAGTGACTGACAATAGCCTTTATTTGTTCATCATTTTTCTTCTGACCATTATTTATGGCATGTAAAGTACTTTCTCCATTGATCCCTAGTGCTCTCTCGGGATTTACATAATTAAAATTTTCATAGTTGTTGACAGCGTTGATCTTTATATCATTTAAAACAGCCATACCCCAGAACCAAATATCATCAGCTGTTGGAGTAATATTCATAAATAACTCTTCATTTAAAGTTATATCATTCGATAATTTTTTGTTAACATTTGGAGGATATAGAACTCCACCAACTCCTTTTAAAAACACAGAAAATGCTGAGTAATCATTTAATCCTTCTACAAATTTCCATTTTTCATACAGTTCTATATTCCCAAAACAATCTGCCGTTACTATTGTGGAGCTTTTAGCGTGAATAACATCAGGATTTTTTATATATGCTGAATAAAGTGTCTCCAGCAAATCTTTTTCATAATAAACATCATCATCACAAGTTACGATGATTAATATGACCCCCATATTTTAGACCACTGGCGGGAGATCTAGAGATCCAAGTTCGTTGAGTTCCGCATAAACAAAACCACCAACTTTACAACCACCATTATACACATCATTTGGAGTTTTGTAATCCAAATTTTGATGTAATCTTTTAAAATTATAAAAATCGATAAATTTCCCTATTTCATCTTTAGCCTCCTTAACCGTTTGAAAATCCATTAAAAATACGTTTTCCTGCTTGATTGTGCGCCATATCCTCTCGATGTAAACATTATCGACCCAGCGTCCTTTTCCATCCATACTAATGGTGATATTTGAGGCTTTTAGAGCAGATATCCAAGCAACAGAAGTAAACTGAGCTCCCTGATCGGTGTTGACGATTTCTGGAATCCCATACTTCTCAATGGCGCTC
>BNWE01000003.1 GCA_025998595.1 Alphaproteobacteria bacterium
CAGGTGGCGGTGGTAAGTTTTTGGCAAGCGGCCTTGTTGTCTGCGATGGGCTTGTCTTCGGCGTCAGTGGTATAAAACCCTCCGTTATAGAGGACTGCATTGACAGACTTGGTAAAGCCGCCGTAGATCATTTTGTATTGGGAGCCGGTAGAAATTTCTTTAAGATCAAATTTAAACTCATTCCAGTCATCGCTCAGGAAGAACATTCGGTGGAGGCCAGGCATGTAGCGATCATCATCAAAATCACCGCCGTACCATCTCAGAAGTGGTGGAGCAGTTCCGACGTCATCCATCACGCAGAAGAAATCGCCACTTATGCCTTCGTTAGAAAATCGATTATTTTCGGATGTGTCATTCTTCGTTACCCAGTAGCCGAGATCTTCGTTCCATGTTACGCCTGCATCTTCGAACGTAATGCTGCCGTTAGCTTCTGGCTTAGCAGGATCTGTGGTCTTTTTGGAAAAGTCCACGAAGCTATTCAGAGCTTTGCTCGGATGTGGAACTGGATTCATGAATGGATTACTTATGAACTTTGCTCTCAGCAGCACGACGTTCTTCATGGTATAGATTGGCGTAGTGTAGTAGGTACTGCCGGATCTGGATATATCGCCAATTGGAATCCTAATGGTCGTAAGCTCTGTGACGTTTATTGCGGTGCTTTCAGATGCGTTTTTGAGCTTATAGGTGCAGTCGTTTTCTCCGAGGGCCGGTCCAATGACCAATTCGACGGTTCCGCTTTTGGCGAAGCTCATTGATACGTCGCCGGTTACTACCGTATATAAGTCATTGATCACGGATTTGTTGTTGCCGGTCACCGTTGCCTCAAAAGCGATATTGGCGTTATTTTTGCCCTTAAGATCAGTGGAGGAGGCGAAATCGATCAAGTCGTCCAGCAGCTCTGTTTTTTCGCTTTTGAGCACCGCGGATATCAGCTTAGTACTTTGGAGTTCCACATCCAGGGTATAGGAAGTCTGAGAAGGTGATCCGGTGGTCTTCGCCTCCGGGTGGGATGCAAGTCCGGAGACAGCGGTCCAGGCACCATCTGTTCCAATTTTAATTTTGCTTCCGGCTGGACTGAACCTTGCTAGCCAGCCGTCATAGGCCAGAGTGTACAGATTTCCATCATCATCGTGGCATAGATCGGCAAAAGTACCGCCGCTTATGGTGGAGCTAGCCGTATTGGTGCCGATGGCAGTCCAAGTTAGAGGAGGAGGGGCACATAGATTGAGTCTCTTCAGTTGTCCTGCGTTGTCCATCGAATATACGTAATTTCTATCTGTGCAAAGTGTACTCCAACCGCCAGAACCAAGAGCAGAGCCCACATTTTCCCAGCCGACTCCGTTGAATTTTACCATTTGTCCAGAATTTACGTTTATGCTGTACACATTTATGCCATTGGAGCGGATTTTCTGCCATGATCCAGTCTGTTCTTTTCCGATTTTTTCCCAGGATACTGTTGATGGCGTCTCAGAATTTTGGTCTATACGCACCATTTGACCAGTGCTACCGCTTATACTATGTATTTTATTTTCGTGAAGACAGATATCAAACCAAACACTGGAGTCAGCCGTTGCCGAATTTGCTATCGCACCTAGGTTGGTCCAGCTGTTGGAGGCAAATTTCGCTAATTGTCCGGTGGTATGATATGCGGAATAGATAATGCCGTTGACGTCTATGGCAGTGCCGGCCCAATCGCTTGCACCGACGGATTCTGTCCCAGCTAGCACCCAGGACGAATCAACGCTATCCAGAACCGCCATTTGTCTCCTGGAATTGTTCAAAGCATAGAATTTACCATTTTGGTAGCTGATATTTTTCCAATCGCCGCCAAGTATATCTCTAGCACTGTTCAGTCCGACTTTCTCCCATATATTTGCCTGAAATCCCGACATATTCAGAGTGAGATCTCCGTTTTGGGGATGAGTGAGGTGATGAACGGTTTTTGTTTTATCGTAGACGGTTGTGGCCTTACTCAGATTGACGTTGCTCATCTTCAGATCAAAGTAGTAGAGGCCGTCGCCGTTTGGCAGTAGATTTTCCGCCGGAATAGTAAAAGTTGTGGCGCCAGTAATGAGCTGCTCAACGTTGGCGGGAATCGTGCCATTATTGACGGCCACTCCCAGAGTGACGGCGGGGATTCCAGTCACAGTTCCTGGGGCTACCTCCAGAATAATGTCCTTCCGCTGATCGGTGGTGATGCGTCCACGATAGTTGGATATGGTTTCGGCAGTGATGAACTTGATATTGTGGACGTAGGCGTCGAAGTAGTAATTGCCCTCGGTTCCCTGCAGATTTTCTGCCGGAATTGTAATGGTGGTGGAAGCGGTAATGGACTGCTCGGGAATGGAGTGGGCAAGATCGCTTCCTTCGATGGCGATAGTAGCGTCCATATTGTTGTTTTTTGCATCTGTTGCGTCTTTTCTTTCTACCGTCAATATGATATCTCTCTTGACCTTCGACGTGAACCGCACTTTATCGGCGGTTTTCATTTTTGCGCTGAAGATGAGATCGTACATTTGAGCCGTAAAGTAGTAGACGGTTTTGCCGCCAACAATTTCCTCCTGCAGATCTTCCGCCGCAATTGTAAATTTAGTGGGAGTGGTGCTGGTACCGGAAATGTCTCGTTTTGTGCCGGCATTAAGGATGGCGCCACTGGCCTCCGTGGCTTTTACTCCAAGCTGCATCAATTGAAGTTCGTGTACGCTTTCGCTTCCGTGGTAGACGGTAAGTTCTATGTCTCTTCTTTTAGTACTGATAAATTTTCCCGTATCCGTAACTGGAATGGAGATCTTAATTTCAGCGTTATAGAGCCGAGTATAGATAACGTAAACGTCGCCGACCTTATTCAAGCTTTCCGACTGTATGTGGATGAATCTTGTTAGGTTATCGTCAATTATTTGTTTGCTACTACCAGTCTTGACGGTTTCAGTGGTCTGTCCATCTATTCTTTGTGTAAAATCGGCGCCAACACTCAAGTTGAGTTCCTGATTCTGATCTTTTCTTTTCACCTCCAGATGTACGTCTCTCTGCTTGGTGAAGGTGAGGATACCATCATACTCAATTGTTATTTTAGCCTTGAATGCAACATTGTACATGTCCATTTCGACGACGTAGCTGCCATCCGTTTCTATTGGCGATGGAATTGTAAGAGTGACGGGGGAGGTGATGGTAGCACCGGAAATACCAGGGATGTGCGTACCAGCTTCCGTGGTTGGAGCGTCATCGTTTTCGCTGGCTGGAACTCTTACGGCAATCCCATCAAAGGCGATCCAAGGCTCACCTGCCTGAGTCGCATCCTTTTGCCACACTTCCATAGTGACGTTTTTCTTTTGTGGAACGGTGATGCGCACTCTTTCGCTCACAATTACGGAGGCGGTGAATGTGACGTCGTACATTTCGGCATCGAAGTAGTAATCTCCTTCGGTTCCCTGCAGACTTGCCGCTGGAACGATAAAGATAGTGGTTTCGGTGATGTTATAAAGCGTGTTAGCATCGTATACGTTGCCGTTGGAATCTGTGACATTCGGGGTGTTTTTGAATTCGATAGTGTGCTCGCTTTCACTTCCGTGATTTACGACCAGCCAAATGTCCTTCTTGCTGGCGGAGGTGAAGCGCCCGCTGCTGGCGCTTGCCTGAGATGCATCGAAGCTAACGCCGTTGGTCTCGACGTTGACGTAGTAATTGCCGTTACTTCCCTCCAGATTCTCCGATTCGATGTGGATGTTTTTTCCGGCAGAGGTGACCATTTGCTCCACATACGCATCTACATTACTGACAGTGGTATTACCGGTAACCGTCTGCTTTGATGGAGCAGGGAGGAGAATTGTGCCATCTGCCTCTCTGGATAAGTCTATGACGCCAATTCCACCATCGATGTCGATGACATATATTTTGTCTCCAATGGAGCAGATGCTATAACAGTCGCTACCAAGGAAATTGGCCAGCTCTTCCGTTTTATTTATCCCCAGCGCTTCCCAGGCGGCTGAAGTGTTACCGGCGGTATCGATTCTCACCAACTTGCCGTCCTGGGGAACGCCATATATTTTGCTTCCGACGGAGCATAGTGCCGCCCAACCAGATGTTGTTACATGGGCATCGTTGGCTGTATTGGAGCCAAATATTGCCCATGACGGATTAGAAGCACCAACGTCGATGGTTATCAGCTTGCCAGTGTCAGCTTGATAGGATAGCGCATACAATTGCTGCCCCACAGCGCAAAGGCCTTTCCAATAATTTGAGAAAAAAACGCTGTTGAGTGTATTGGAGCCAACAGAAGACCAGGCGGGATCAATAGCCGCCGTATCCAGAACTTGCAACAATTGACTACCGATATGACTCATAGCATATAGCTTACTGCCAATGGAATGTATGCGTACGATATCAAATCCCACGGCATTTCCAACAGAATTCCAGTGGGGAGAAGAAGTGGTAGTGTCAAAAGTATATAATTGACCATCATCTATATTGGAAGAATCCATATTGGAAGTATACAAAACATTGCCGATGGAATTCAGTGCATAATATTTAGTGTTGCCGCCTATGGCGCTTCCAACCGCAGACCAAGTAGGGGAGGCGACGGCGGTGTCTGCCGTATACAATTGACCATTGTCCATACGTATAGCGTATAATTTGGCGCCAATTGAGTGCAAAGCGCGCCCCTTACCGCTATTTAGGTAAGTGCAGTTTGGAAACTCCTCCCACTCAAATTTCTTTTTTGTGACAACGATATCGATATCCTTCCTTTCGGAACTGGAAATGCGCCCCTTATCGGAGAGTCTCTTCTTGTATGTGGTTTGGACCTTAGTGACGTCGACGTTTTCCATGTTTAGATCGGCGTAATAGATTCCGGTGATGATCGGATCCTCCTGCAGAGCGCTTGCCGAGATAGTAATGGTTTCCCCGCTACTGGAGTTAATGGGCTGGGAAGCGCCTGATCCAACAGCTACAGTAAATGGGGAACTAACGGTTATTGATGGATCCATGGTAGCCACCTTGCCATTATCATTCACCGCTAGCCATTGGCCATTACCATAGGAAATTCCACTCCACTCTGTATTACTTATGCTAGTGAGATCGCTCCATGGCGTCCAGTTAACTCCATCCGAACTCGTGACTACATTGCCATTCTTATTTACCGCCAGCCACACTCCATTGCCGTAGTAAATTCCCCGCCACGACTTAGGTATGCTCATGCTAGCAAGGGAAGTCAACTGTGTCCAGGTGGCTCCGTCATCAGTACTCTTGGCTATCTTACCATTGCTGTTCACTATCAGCCGTTTGTTTTGGGCAAAGCATGCATTTCCATACCAGTTATTGATGGCTATGGCATAAATAGATCCGGGACCGGTAGATCGTTCCTGAATAGGTTCGGAACCGGTGGGAGCTTTCTGCTCCCAGGTAGCTCCTTTGTTATTACTAATGGCCACTTTGCCGTCGTAACCAACTGTCAGCCACATGCCTTTCTCGTAAGAAGCGCCATACCAATTATCTGCACATATGGTGGACAGAGAGTTGGCGCCATCGTAGCTCTTCTGTGTCCATGTGACTCCGTTGTCCTCACTGATGGCTACCTTACCATTGTAATTAATCGTCAGCCACACACCGTCGCCGTAGCTTGCGCCTCCGCTCCAACCGTCTGTCTGTATAGCGTTAAGAGAGTTGCTCCTCTGTGTCCAGATGACTCCGTCGTCACTGGTGGCCACTATGCCATTGCTATTAATCGCCATCCACACACCGTCGCCGTAATGTGTGCCTTTATACATCTTCCATCCAGTATTAGCTATGCCTGTCAGACCAGTGGAGTGCTCTTCCCATCCGACGGTTTTCTTTTTTACAGTTACGATAATGTCATTCCTTTCGGTGCAAGTGACGCGGCCTTTATCGAAGCTTTTCTGTTGGAGAGGAGTTTCAGCTTTGATGATTTCGACATTTTCCATCTTCAGATCGATGGAGAAAGTAGCGCTGCCATTCGCTTGCAGACTGGCCGCCGGAATGGTGATGGTCTGCCCGATAGTGGAGGTGATTTCCGTCGGCGTGTCGGAGCCAACGGTGATGTTAGGATTTTCGTCTACGCTTAAATCCATGACGACTATCTTGCCGTCGTAGTTTGATTGGAGATACAACCTGTCTCCGATAGCACAAAGACGAGCCCAGGCGCCGCCCATGCCGGGAACATCGCTCGCAGTGTTTATTCCAAGTTTTGACCAGGTTGGTGATGCAGCAATAGTGTCAATGGTCACCAGCTGGCCAGTACCAAAATCAACCGCGTATAATTTGTTGCCGATTGCCGCAAGGCTGTGCCACCAACCACTAGCCTCCGGATAGACGCTTTTTGCGGTGTTGGAGCTGGCTACAGTCCAGATGGGATTGCTAAAGCTCAAATTCATGACTAGTAGCTGACCACTGGCTATTGTACCATTTAAAGCATATAATTTTTGGCCGATGGGACAAATGGCAACCCAAGTGCCAGCAAGTCCAATACTATTGCCGGTGTTAGAGCCGATTGGAGCCCAGGTCGGAGTTGAATCCATCGTGTTCATAACATATAGTTGACCGCCATCCTGTGACATTAGATATATTTTATTGCCTATGGCACGGATATCCTGGCCCTGTGCCATACCAGTTGTTGGCGTTCCCACCTGAGTCCAGCTGGAGGAGCTTGTCGTATCAAAGGAGTATGTGTATGGCGGATTGGTATATGACGTCGCATAAAAAACATTCCCAACGACATACATGCTGAGGTAATCGCTGATGTTTATTGGAGGAGCGCTAAATGTGCTCCAAGAGGTTTCTGTTGCGGGGGCGATGACATATAATTGTTGAACGTCTGTATGAGATGCTTGATATATTTTGTTGCCAAACGCAAAAAATACACCGGGGGATGAAACGGCAGCATTTGCCGGAAATTCCTCCCACCTTGGTTCCTTCTTTTTCACCGTCAGAGTGATATTCTGTCTTTTATCGCAGGTGATGCGTCCTTTTTCTATGGTGTGGGGCTTGTCGTAGGTGGTTTCGGCCTTGGTGATCTTGATGTTCTTCATTTTCAGATCGACATAGTAGTTGCCACTGCTATCTGCAATCAGATCATTAGCTGAAATAGGGATTTCGATTTCGGCTGTGGGGGCGATTTCCGTCGGAGTGTCGGCGCCAACGGCGAGGGTAAACTCGGAATTCGCAGTTATAGACGGATCCAAAGCCGCCACTTTGCCATTCTGATTCACCGCCAACCATTTGCCGTTGGCATAGGGAGATAAACGCCATTCCCCCGTCTGTGTAGCACTAAAAACTCCGTCATCGACTCGTGTCCAGTTGGCTCCATTGTTGGTACTTGTGGCTATATGGCCGTTGTTACTTATCGCAAACCACTGGCCATTACAGTAGAAAACTCCGGTCCAGACGCCAGTCACTATGTAATTAAGAGACCCGCTGCCGCTGGAGGGACTCTTGAGTGTCCAGCGGACTCCATTGTTGGTACTTGTGGCCACCCTGCCATCGCCATTTACCACCATACATATGCCATTGCCGCTACGTACTGCTCCAGCCCAACCGCTATTCTGTATGGTGCGAAGAGAGCCATCATCAAGTCGTGTCCAGGCGATTCCATCTGCACTGCTAGCCACATAGCCAAGTGCATTCAGTGCTACCCATTTATTGTCGCAACGGGATATTGCTTGCCAGCTATTGCCTATTATGGCACTCTTATGGGATCCATTGTCAATCCGTGTCCAGGTAGCACCGTCGTTTGTGCTGGTGGCCACATTGCCGTTTCCATTTAATATTATCCATACGCCGTTGACATAGCCGCTAGTTCCTCCGTTCCAATAGGCAGTATCTATGGCATTCAGAGATCCGGCGCCGCTGGAGGGGGCCTGTAATGTCCATGTGACGCCGTTGTCAGCACTGATGGCCACCTTGCCATTACTATTCACCGCCATCCACTTGCCATTGCCGTAGCCGAGTCCTCCGAAATTGAGCCAGCTATAAGTGGTAGGAGGATCTGTTACGGTGCTTAAGTCGCCAATCTGCTCCAAGCCAATCGCTTTTCGTTTCACTGTTACGACGACGTCTTTTAGCTGGGTGGTGGTGATACGTCCTTTTTCATTGACGATGGACGTGATGGAAGTCGCGGCGATCTCCGTCTCTGCCTTGATGATCTTGACGTTCTTTGTTTTCAGATCGACGTAGTAACCGCCACTGCTATCCGCAATCAGATTCGCCGCTGGGATGGTGATTTCGATTTCGGCAGTAGATGTGATGTTCTGCTCCGTATTGGCAGCAACCGAAGTACCGCCGACAGAGGCCGCTGCCGTGAGTTGGATGCTGAAGGTGGAATCCTCAGTTATAGATGGATCCAAAGCCGCCACTTTGCCATTCTGATTCACCGCCAACCATTTGCCGTTGGCATAGGGAGATAAACGCCATCCCCCAGTCTGTGTAGCACTAAAAACTCCGTCATCGACTCGTGTCCAGTTGGCTCCATTGTTGGTACTTGTGGCTATATGGCCGTTGTTACTTATCGCAAACCACTGGCCATTACAGTAGAAAACTCCGGTCCAGACGCCAGTCACTATGTAATTAAGAGACCCGCTGCCGCTGGAGGGACTCTTGAGTGTCCAGCTGACTCCATTGTTGGTACTTGTGGCCACCTTGCCATTACCATTTACCACCATACATATGCCATTGCCGCGACGTATTGCTCCAGCCCAATCGCTATTCTGTATGGTGCGAAGAGAGCCATCATCAAGTCGTGTCCAGGCGATTCCATCTGCACTGCTAGCCACATAGCCATATGTATTCAGTGCTACCCATTTATTGTCGTAACGGGATATTGCACTCCAACTATTGCCTATTATGGTACTACTGTGGGCTCCGTTGTCAAGCTGTGCCCAGGTAACACCGTCGTTTGTGCTGGTGGCCACTTTGCCGTTTCCATTTAATATTATCCACATGCCGTTGACATAGACGCTAGTTCCTCCGCTCCAATAGTCATTATGTATGGCATTCAGAGATCCGGCGCCGCTGGATGGTTCTTGTAATGTCCAGGTGACTCCATCGTCGGTACTGATGGCCGCCTTGCCATCGTTGTTTATCGCCATCCACTTGCCATTGCCGTAGCCGAGTCCTCCGAAATTGGACCAGCCAGAAGTGGTAGGAGGATCTGTTACGGTGCTTAAGTCGCCAATTTGTTCCAATCCGATCGCTTTTTGTTTCACAGTTACGGTGACGTCCTGTCTTTTATCGCAGGTGATACGGCTATTTTCTGCAACGACGTCTGTTCTGTTGTAGGTGACGGCGGCACTGATGAGCTTGACGTTTTCCATCCTCAGGTCGGCGTAGTAGGCGCCATTGCCGTCTGCTATTAGATCATTCGCTGAAATCGGGATTTCGATTTCGGCTGTGGAGTTAATAGACGTCGGCGTGCCGGCGCCAACGGTGATATTGAAATCTGTGGCTCCCATTACGGATAAATCTATGACGGCTATGCTGAGACTTTCGCAGTTAAGTACATACAGTTTATCTCCAATGGCGCAAAGCATACTACAAAAAACAGCCACATCATTAGTAGAGGCGGTGTTTGTTCCCACACTCGTCCAGGCGGCTGATGTGCCGGCAGCGGTGTCCAGGGTCGCCAGTTGTTCTGAGTTATAGTCCATGGCATATATTTTATTGCCAATGGCACAAAGAGCCATCCAAGCACCACTCACAACATTACTGGCGATATTTGTTCCCACACTCGTCCAGGTGGCAGATGTGCCGGCAGCGGTGTCCAGGGTTGCCAACTGGCCTGAGCCTTTCTCTATGGCATATATTTTGTCGCCAATGGCGTGAGGGCTATACCAATAGCCACTCACAACATTACTGGCGGTATTTGTTCCCACACTCGTCCAGGCGGCTAATGTGCCGGCAGCGGTGTCCAGGGTCGCCAACTGGCCTGAGCCTTTCTCTATGGCATATATTTTGTCGCCAATGGCGCAAGGGCCTTGCCAACAATTGCCACTCGCAACATTACTGGCGGTGTTTGCTCCCACACTCGTCCAGGCGGCTAATGTGCCGGCAGCGGTGTCCAGGGTCGCCAATTGGCCTGAGTTATAGTCCATGGCATATATTTTGTCGCCAATGGCGCAAGGGTACCGCCAATAGCCACTCACAACATTACCGGCGGTATTTGTTCCAACACTCGTCCAGGCGGCTGATGTGCCGGCAGCGGTGTCCAGGGTCGCCAACTGGCCTGTGTCAACCTCTATGACGTACAACTTAGTTCCTATTGAGGTTATGCCGTATGCAAAGCCAGCAGTATATTGCGAAAACGCCTCCCACTTCAGTTCTTTCTTCTTCACCTTCAGTGTAATATCCATCTGCTGGGATATGGAAATGCGTCCTTTATCGGCGACTTTCTTGGGATAGGTGGTTTCTGCACTGATGAGCTCGACATTTTCCATCCTCAGGTCGATGTAGTAGGCGCCATTGCCGTCTGCTATTAGATCATTCGCTGAAATCGGGATTTCGATTTCGGCGGCGGAGGTGATGGACGTCGTGTTGGATCCAGTCGTGTCGGTAACGGTGATATTGAAATCTGTGGCTTCAATTACGGATAAATCTATGACGGCCATGTTGCCGCTTTCTCTTGCAAGTGCATACAGTTTATCTCCAATGGCACAAAGTGTCTGCCAGTTTCCGTTGTATATGCTATTCGCATTATTTGTTTCCGACTTCGTCCAGGTAGGAGTCGGAGCCTTTGTGTCTATGGTTACCAACTGGCCGGTTCCAGTATCGACGGCATATAATTTTGTGCCGACATTACAGAGACTGTACCATGCACCGTACTCATTACCGATGGCGTCTGTATTGGCTTGCTTGGCAGTATTTGAGCAAACGCTACTCCAGGCCGGATTAGTGTTGCTTACATCGATGGTCACCAGCCCACCACCATCGGTATTTTTACCTATGGCATATATTCGATTGTCGATAGAGCAAAAAGCATGCCAGAAGTAATTCACGATGTTGTCGGCGGTGTTGGAGCCGATGTTTATCCAGCTCGACGTCAAATTCGTTGTATCCTGAAAGCGCAATTGACCTGTATTATGATTGACGTTGTATATTTTACTGCCAATGGCACAAACATACGTAAAAGTTTTAGTATTATCAGCAGCGCTTCCCACTTGACTCCACGTGGTAGAGTTTGTGGCATTTTCTGTATTAAAAGAATATAATCGGCCTGTGTTCCAACTCGCGGTATACAAAACATTACCAATGGAACACAAGTCGTAATAAGAAGAGTCGTTTACGTTTGCTGCGCCAACCGGAGTCCATGTGAAAGTTGTGCCTGTGATCGTGCTGGCCACATACAACTGACCACTTATTATATTCATGGTATATAATTTTGTACCAATTGAATGCAAAGCACTTACACTAGCACCGATGATATCAGTATTTTGCAGAAACGGCTTCCATCCTTTCTTCTTCACCTTCAGAGTGATGGGCTTATCATTTTTTGTGACGGTGATGCGTCCTTTGTCGGCGACTTTCTTGTCGTAGGTGGTTTCGGCTTTGACGAGCTCGACATTTTCCATCCTCAGGTCGATGTAATAGTTGCCTTCGACTCCCTGCAGCTGATTTGCGTTAATGACGACCTCTTCTCCCTCATCGGCGGTGGAGTCGATGGGCGTTGGCGTGTCGGCGCCTACGGTGATTTGGAAAACTGTTGCTCCCATTACGGATAAATCTATGACGGCCATTTTGCCGCTGCCTTTGTCTAAGGCATACAATTTATTGCCCGTTGTGCAAAGAGTATACCAAGTATCAGCCGCGACATCGGTTGTATCACAGGCAGTATTTGTTCCAATATCCGTCCAGGATGAAATCAGAGAGTTGGCGTTCCGAGTCTTCAACTGGCCTGAGACATCCGATATGGTATATATTTTACTGCCTATCACACAAAGTGGAACGTAAAACGAGGCATTGGCAATTGTGCTGTGGTTAATCCAAGTTGGGGTGACAGCACTTACATCGATACTCGATAGCTTAC
Organism: Alphaproteobacteria bacterium; assembly: GCA_025998595.1. The sequence goes on from BNWE01000003.1 coordinate 12,026, forward strand.
AGCTACTCTGCTCTAAGCTGTACACTCTATGACCTATCGCACAGACTCTACGCCACCCTCCAGTCATTACGTCCTTGGCGGTGTTTATGCCGCAGAGAGTCCAAGTTGGGGGGGCTGCACTTACATCGATACTCGATAGCCTACTGCTATTACTCCCTATAGTGTACACTTTATTGCCTATTGCACAAATGCTATACCACGGCCCATCCGCGACACTATCTGGGGTACTTGTTCCCACCGTCGTCCATGTTTTTGTCGTAGCGTTGGCATCCAGGGTCACCAACCGGCCATTACCGCCTATGGCATATATTTTACCGCCTATTGCACAAAGACCATACCAAGAACTACTCACAATATCGTCGGCGGTATTTGTGCCAACACTCGTCCAGGCGGCTGATGCGCCGGCAGCGGTATCAATCATATACAACTGACCGCTTGTCTCATGAATAGCGTATAACTTAGTACCTATTGAGATCATTGCGTATATATTGTTGACAGCATTTGGCAAAAACGGTTCCCACTTCAGCTCTTTTTTCTTCACTTTTAGAGTGATAGGCTTATCATTTTTGGTGACGGTGATGCGTCCTTTGTCGGCGACTTTCTTGTTGTAGGTGGTGGTAGCACTGACGAGCATAACGTTAGTCATGTTTAGATCGACGTACCAGCCGTTAGTGCCATCACTCACCAGAGCAGATTCCTGGATGGTGATGGTTTGCTCGGTGGCGGTGGCGGAGGTGATGGGCATGCCGTCGCCAACGGTGATGGCAAACGTGGAATCCTCAGTTATAGATGGGTCCAAAGCCGCCACATGACCACAAACATCCATCGCTATCAACTTGCCAGCACCATATGAAGCGCAGCTCCACCAACAGTCTGAATGTATGGCGCCAAGAGTGCTTGAGCCGTTGTAGGTGGCCTGCAGGGTCCACGTCACTCCGTCCATACTCGTCGCCACATAACCATTAATATTCACCGCTAGCCACTTGTCATCAACGTACGAAGCGCCTCCCAACCAACCACCGCTATTATCTATGTAAGTGAGAGAGCCCGAGCCCGTAGCACCACCATCTGGTATCTGCTGCGTCCATGTCAATCCGTCATTACTCGTCGCCACATAACCACACTTATTCACCGCCAGCAATTTGTCATCACCGTATGAAGCACCTCCAAACCAAGCGTTTGACATTATGTCGCCAAGAGAGCCCGAGCCCGTAGCACCACCATCTGGTATCTGCTGCGTCCACGTCACTCCGTCCATACTCGTCGCCACATAACCATTCTCATTCACCGCTAGCCATTTGTCATCACCGTACGAAGCGCCTCCACGCCAACCGGTTGGCTGTATGTCACAAAGGGAGCCACTGCCCGTAGCACCACCATCTGGTATCTGCTGCGTCCACGTCACTCCGTCCGTACTCGTCGCCACATAACCATTACAATTCACCGCTAGCCACTTGTCATCACCGTACGAAGCGCCTACAAGCCAATCGTATGACTGTATGGCGCAAAGAGAGCCCGAGCCAGTAGCACCACCATCTGGTATCTCCTGCGTCCATGTCACTCCGTCCGTACTCGTCGCCACATAACCATTAAAATTCACCGCTAGCCACTTGCTCCCGTTGTAGCCGAGGCCTCCATTATCAAGCCAATCGCCGTTTTGGATGAAGCACAAGTTGCCAACCTCCTTCCAGCCGATCGCTTTTCTCACGGTTAGCGTGATTGTCTTCTTATCTGGAACGTGGATGCGGCCTGTGACGTTTTCTCTGCAATCGAGGCCATTTCCAATGCTGTAGCTGTGGGCGCCGGAAATAGTGGCGTAAGTCATGACTTCACCGGCTATTTTGTTCTGATCAAAATGGATGACGTCCGTAACCTCTGTAGTTTCCGGTTCTTGGGAAGCGTAGGTCATCATCTCGCTCTGGTATTCCCCTGCGGCAATGTTAAGGACGTCCGGAACATCTGTAGTTTCCGGTTCCTTGGAAGCGTAGGTCATCACCTCGCTCTGGTATCCCCCTGCGGCAATGTTAAGGACGTCCGGAACATCTGTAGTTTCCGGTTCCTGAGTAGCATAGGTCAGTAGCTCGCTCTGGTAGGCTCCTGCGGCAATATTGATAGCGTCGGTGACCGCGGTCGTGGCAGTGTCCGGTTGCTGTGCGGCATAACTCAGCAGCTCACTCCTATAGTTCCTGGAAGCGATGTCAAGAACATCGGTGCTGCTCGGAATAGTGGTCGTAACTGTATCCGGTTCCAGTGGAGCGTATGTCATTACCTTGCTCTTGTAGTTTCCGGCAGCAATGTCCATGACGTCGGGAATGTTCTCGGTCGTAACAATCTCCGAAGGCAATGGAGCATAACTCATCAGCTCGCTCCTGTAGTTTCCGCCGGCAACATCGAGAGTATCGGAGGTTGTGACGATTCCAGGTTTCATGGGAGCGTAGGTCAGTAGCTTGCCCTTGTAGTCTCCTGCAGCAACGTTAACGATATCCTGCACATCCTCCTCATGTGGCTCCGGCGTATACGTAAGCTTGCCACTGGAAATGGTAGCCGAGGGAGAAGTGTTGTGTCCGAGTGGAACCGTAATTGTGGAACTGTTGCTGCCATTGCTAATGGGTTCAAATTTTAAGTCTGGTGCAGAAGTAGCGTCCCCAGGAATTGTATAATGGATGGGATTTGCGTTGGTGATCGAAATCTCATTCTTTGACAGGATTTCGTATTGCAAACCACCGTCGTTGTCTTTAGGAGTTGGTGCAACGTTGGTAATCTCGAGAAATTTCGGCAAATTATCAGGAGGAGGATCGTAGTAAGTGTAGGAAATCAAATTAGACGCCGCTCCCGCGGAACTATTGGCGTCTGCAATGATGAAATCTCCGAATTCCGATCCCAATCCCGTTCCAACGCTACTGTATTTCAATACGCCATCTGCAGACGTCAATGCCGACGTACCTTTCTTCTCTTTTTCGTTAACATTGGTGCCGCCGAGACTGCTGCCCGCGCCAATGGTGTAGATCTGGGCGTCATTATCCACTGGTGGAACATATTTCAATAGTGCGGCGTCGTCTACAGGGGGCGGAAATGACAGAACATATTTCTCCGGCGCTAGTGGGCCGTACATCAGTACATTATTAGTGCCGTTTTCATTGCCGTTTTCATTGCCGTTTTCATTGCCGTTTTCATTGCCGTTTTCATTGCTGTTTTCATTGCCGTTTTCATTGCCGTTTTCATTGCCGTTTTCATTGCCGTTTTTATTAGTGCCAATTTTATTGCCGATTTCGAGTATGTTCGAATTGCCAAAATTGATGACGTTATTGACAGTCTCCGGCGTCGAACTGAAAGAATGCCATAAATCTCCGCAGGTTCTGTTGGTTATGAAATCAACGTAGGCTAGATCATTGTAAGTGATCAAAATCGGCTCGATGTGGCTAATGTCGGCGTTTGTGATTTCCGCAGATATCAGTTTGACATTGCTCCCGTTGAAGGAAATGCTGTAATCGTTTTCGTCATCTTGTTTATCTTTAATCCAATTCGAACTAACGAAAATTTCCTGCCGGCCGATGATGTTCATGGTTAAGCTTCCTGTGGTGCTGGCAGTATTGGCAAGGTTTGCGAGCGTGAAGGAACCGCTGGCGGTAGTGGCCATTTTGCCATCTTTGTTCATTGCAATCCATTGGCCGTTCCAATAGAATGCGCCTCCGTACCATCCATTGTTATTTATGGAAAGGAGAGAACCGGTGGAAGAATTCTGCCGTGTCCAGCTGGCTCCGCCGGTACTCGTGGCCACCTTACCTCCTTGGTTCATTGCCAACCACTGGCCGTTCCCGTAGGAAATTCCACTCCAATTGGTCGCCTCTATGGAATTAAGAGAGCCTTCTCCGGTAGAGGTTCCAACCTGTGTCCAAGTGGCTCTGTCGGTGCTTGCAGCCACTTTGCCATTGTCATTTATCGCTAACCACTTGCCGCTGCCGTAGGAAACTCCACTCCAATTGGTCCCCTCTATGGAATTAAGAGAGCCGGCGCCAGTGCTTGGCTCCTCTTTTGTCCAGGTTGTTCCGTCTGTACTGGTGGCTACAAATCCATTGCTATTTAGCGCCAGCCATTTGCCGCCAACGTAGAAAACTTTTCTCCAATCAGTCGCCCGGATGCTATGGAGGGTTCCGGAACCCGTTCCATCATTGTCCTCAGTGGGGTCCTGCAGCGTCCAGATGATTGCGTCAGTACTGGTAGCCACCAGTCCTTGGCCGTTCACTGCTAGCCATGTGCCGTTGCCGTAGAAAACTCCATTCCAATTGGTGTTCGATATGGAATCAAGAGATTCATCGCTGTTCTCACCAGCTGTGCTTTTTTCCCAGGTTGTTCCGTCTATACTGGTGGCCACATATCCATTGTTATTCAGCGCCAGCCATTTGCCGTTATAGCCTAAGCATTTCCAACCATCGGATTGTGTGTCGTTCAGGTTGTTAGACATGGAAGCCCAACTGAGTTCCGCTTCTACGACAATCCTTAATGCGCGTCTCTGTGGAAATGTGAGCTTGTCGCCGTTAATTGTCGAATCATATTTCAGAATCTGACGAGGACCAGCAATGGTGCCATTGTAGGGGCTGCCGTCCAGAAATTTATGAGCGGCGTCTTCGTAATTTATGCTGAAGTCGATCTTGTCGGATTCCACCATGGGGATTTCGGAGCGATCGTTGTCAAATCCGAGATATGTGAGCTCGCCAGGTTCGAAGGCGTCTGGCTTATTGACCATCAGAATCATGACTTTTGTGCGGCCACTATTATTTTTGTGCGGCATAGCCAATCTGTCGTCGGTACCGGCGGCAACATATGGATCGTTTGCCCAAGTTTGAAGCAAATTGTTCGCCCATTCCAGTGGAATAAACAGGAAATTACTGGCGTTTTTCGGATCAGTTATGGGAGTATAGGAAAAATTCTTCGCCAACTTCTCCAAATCCGCCTCAATATCCACAATGGGATAGGGATTCGGCTCATATTTAGGACATTCGTGCTCGCATTTCATGCTGAGAAGATTCGCGTAGCCCAAATAACACGGATTCAAATTCATCTGGCGAAAACACGTGGAGGGTGTGTTCTCATTGGGAGCTATTACGGATAATACATCCCCTCGGTAAATTACGTTGCCTGTATAAGAAACGTCCATTCCGTCCTTTTTCTCTACGTCTCCCGCTCGGCACATTATGGGATATATGCCGTCGGTTCCCCAATCATAGTTTCCCTCCATCAGTGAATCGCCCTTTTTGCCGCTGGTGCCATATAAAATCGCCCCAACTATGTAGGGATTGGTGTCAGTGCTGTCATTAAGAGGAGATATAGGTATCGCTGCCCATTTTTCGTTTGCACCCGTTGCTCTGGCAGCCGGAAGCGATACCTTTGCCGAATAAGGAACTACACCAACATATGTTCCTCTCGTATGAAAAAAACTTGAGAGAAAATCTCTGTAGGCGGCGCTTATCTCCAAAATGGGCTCCGTCGTGTACGGATTTACTCCAACTGCCTGTTGCACGTTTCCCATAAGGGATAAATTGGTCGGATCGCCCGACGGTTCAGATTTGTAATCGCAATTGTTTGGATTGCAGGCGGCTCCATTGGTCGGAAGCGACAATATAATGTCCACGTTGCACTCAGCTGGAATATTGGAAGTCGTAGCGGAACCGTCTTTATAGGTTGCGTCAACCTGAATATCGCCGTTTCCATCAATGAGAATGTCAATATTACCTGGAGGTTCCGGAAGTAATTTGTAATTGAATGTTAGAAAATTGAGAAATCCTTCGAGGTTTTTGTTAATCTTAAGATCGTATTTTAAGTCAATAAATGGAATCGCAATTGTAGCTGGACCAGGACCTCCAACAATTGCTGCCAAATTCCGATACATTCCGTATTTTTTAGAACTTTGCAAACTCAATTCTACAGCAGGGTTAATATCGTCAACAACTTCCAGCCCTGCCATCTGCGAAAGCCTAGTAAGGTAGTCTGGATCGTTCCCAATCTCCATCTCCAGAGATTTTACCTTGGAACTATCCACAATGTACTTAGTGCCAACGAATATCAATGGCAACAGCACTGCCAACAAAATCGTCACATACCCGCCAACGTGACGTTGGATCCGCTTACTGCTATCGCTACCAACGTGACGTTGAATCCGTTTACTGCTATCGCTACCAACGTGACGTTGAATCCGTTTACTGCTATCGCTACCCGCTGCAATGGTATGCGAGATGTGCTTGCACTGTCGAAGCCGGTTCAATAAAAGTAAGCGCTTATGGTGCAACCACTGCAACCACTGCTTTAGTTCGGGAATCAAAAACTTAAACATTCTACTCAATATTTTGTCTTTCTGCTTAACTCAATCCCAATATAAACTCTAAATTCTTAATTTTTGATTACTGTGTGGAACACAATTTCAACTTGGCTCCCATTGTAAAGGTTCAAACAGAGATGAGACGGCTCAAAAACCAGGCGACCATGTGTTTTTAGTTGCAAAGAAAGTGAAAGGTCTCCAGAATTAGGTGAAGAATTTAACCTTGGAAACCACACAAGAAGGATTGTAAAACCAAAGAGAGCAGCCCTGGACATTCAAAAAATATCAAGCAAAAAGAAGCGTTCATAACGGCGCAAAAACTCTAAGAAAAAGCTCCGTCACTACGCAAGTCTGTTGTTTTTTTACAGTGTGTTTTGTGGTATATAGAAGTGTCTCAATTTTAGAAAGGTTGTGATGTTGTCTGGTTGGAGGGAGCTGTGGCTGATAATTCACTTATTAACAAATATGTGAGCTCTTTGCATTCCGTTGCCGTTGATGCGGGAATAGGAGAAGGTGTATCATCGCAACTGAATGAGATTAAAAAAGTTATTCTCTCCTTCGATAACTATAAGAAATTTCTAAAAAGAATTACTCTGCTGAAATCGGAGGGAACGAAGTTCATAAACGCTCTGAAGATTGGTCTGGGGTTATCGGAGATAGTGGGCAATTTTCTGGATGTCCTGGACAGCAATAACCGATTGTTCATGATCCTTGATATTTGCAATGCCTACGAAGCTCATCTTGATAGAATTTCCGGGAAAAAACGAATTTATCTGACGTTCGCCAATGCTGCTTCGGAATCGGAACAGGAAAAAATAAAGCGCGATCTTGCGGAAGTGTTTGGTAAAAAGATCGAGTATGATGTACAATTCGATCCGTCTCTGATCGACGGTTTTAAGATACAATATCGTTCGAAAGTTTTGGATTATTCGGCGTTGTCCAAAATAAGACGTTTGCGCAATGCTATTAGGAGAGAAAACGATGAAAATTAATTCAGCTGAAATTAGTTCAATCATTAAAGAACGCATAGAAAACTTTGATTCTGGTCCGGAATTTCTGGAAGTTGGTCGAGTTCTATCCATTAAAGATGGTGTTGCGAAGGTTTATGGTCTGGAAAACATTTTCATGGGCGAAAAGGTGGTGTTCGATTCCGGCGTGAGCGGTATGGCTCTCAATCTCGGAGAAGATACAGTCGATGTGGTGCTGTTCGGAGAAGATCGCGACGTGCATGAGGGAATGGAAGTTCGCCGGTCAAGAAAAATTGTGGATGTTCCGGTTGGAAAAGGCCTGCTGGGGCGTGTTGTAAATTCTCTGGGAGAACCGATAGACGGAAAAGGAGCCATAAAATCCAAGGAAAGACGAGCGGTAGACGTAAAAGCGCCGGGAATTATCGAAAGAAAATCAGTGCGGGAGCCAATGCATACGGGACTGAAGGCCATCGACGCCATTGTGCCCATTGGACGCGGCCAGCGGGAGCTGATTATCGGAGATCGCCAGACGGGAAAGACTTCCATCGCCATTGACACCATCATCAATCAGAAATACGCCTTTGAGAATAACATTGAGAATCAGAAGCTCTACTGCATCTACGTGGTCATAGGGCAGAAGCGGTTTTCGGTGGCTCAGATCGTTAAAACACTCACTGAAGCTGGAGCCATGGAGTACACGACCGTCGTGGCGGCAACTGCTTCCGAGGCGGCTACTATGCAATATCTCGCGCCATATACCGGTTGTGCCATTGGCGAATATTTCCGGGACAATGGCATGCATGCGCTAATAATATACGATGATCTATCAAAACACGCGGTTGCCTATCGGCAGATGTCGCTGTTACTGAGGCGACCGCCGGGACGCGAGGCATATCCGGGAGACGTGTTCTATCTGCATTCGCGACTGCTGGAAAGAGCGGCAAAACTCAGTGATGAAAACGGCGGCGGCTCTCTTACGGCGCTTCCGATTATTGAAACGCAGGCTGGAGACCTGTCCGCGTATATTCCTACAAATGTCATATCCATTACGGACGGCCAGATATTTCTCGAGAACGATCTGTTCTACAAAGGAATACGACCTGCCATAAACGTTGGTCAGTCGGTTAGTCGTGTCGGATCTGCGGCGCAGACAAAGGGCATGAGGAAAGTCGCCGGCAAAATTAAGTTGGAATTGGCTCAGTTTCGAGAAATGGCCAGCTTTTCGCAATTTGCATCGGATCTGGATCAGTCCAGCAAGCGGCTCATCGCGCGCGGAGAACGACTGACGGAATTGATGAAACAGCCGCAATATACTCCGATGAATATTGAAGAGCAGGTGATTAGCATATATCTCGGAGTCAATGGATATCTGGATGATCTGCCTCTTTCGGAAGTGTCTATATTTGAGAAATACGTACTTGGCAAAATTAAAAGCGAGCGCAAAAAAATCATTTCGGATATTCGGAATGGCGGTGACATAACGCCGGCGATGGAAGCCACTCTGAAGGAATTGCTTCCGACGTATCTAGAGGCGTTCAAAAAAAGGAAACATTAGTGGGTGTCGTGGATTAAATGGCTAATTTAAAAGAGTTAAAAAACAAAATTAACGTTATAAATTCCACTCGGAAGGTGACGTCTGCCATGAAGCTGGTGGCCGGCGTAAAGTTGAGAAAAGCCGAGCAGCGAACCAACGCTTCTCGAGATTTTGCCAAGGAACTCAATAGGATTCTGACTCGATTGAATCAGAAGTTTGTGGAAATAAAATCCGAGCTATTTCTCGGTCGGAAAAACGTTCTGACGGAAATGCTGATAGTGTTCTCTTCGGATCGTGGATTGTGCGGTAATTACAACTATCTGATAACACAAGAAGTATTGCGGATCGTGGACGGCTTCCACAAAGATTGCAAAAATGTTTACATTGTGTGCGTAGGGAATAAGGCGTTTCTTCAATTAAAGAAAGTCATTGTAGAGACGGATCACATAGAGTTGATGGACGGCTTTTACAACGAAAAAAACATCGTGGAGGCATCCATGCTACTGGCGCGCAAGGCTGTGGGGTATTTCCAATCTAACGTGATCGATAAGATTTCCGTTGTGTACACGAAGTCATATTCCGCCATAAAGCGTGAGGTGGAGTTGAAGGAGCTTATTCCAATCAAATGCGAGCCCACCAACGATAAAAGTGAGACGATTTTCGAGCCAAATGTGGATGAGATCATTGATGAGCTGATTCCCTATAACCTGGGCATACAGATTTATCAGACGTCGTTGGAAAGTATGACCAGTGAGCAGAGTTCCCGCATGACGTCGATGGATAACGCCACTCGAAATGCCGATTCCATACTGTCTGAGCTCCGCATAACATATAATCGCACGAGGCAGTATAGAATTACACAGGAACTAACCGAGGTAATTTCCGGCGCCGACGCCATAGCTGAAGGATAAGAAACATGAAAGAGAAAAAGCAAGAAATAAACAAAGGATACATATCGCAGGTGCTGGGAGTCGTTATTGACGTTACTTTTGAGAAAAAAGTTCCGGAAGTCCTAAATGCTCTGGAGGTCATGAATGGGGATACCTGTGTTGTTCTGGAAGTAGCGCAGCAGTTGGGCGAAAACGTAGTGCGCACCATTGCCATGGATATCACCGATGGTCTCGAAAGAGGGCAAGAAGTAATTGACACCGGAAAAATGATCGAGGTTCCGGTGGGAAATCAATTGCTTGGGCGCATCATAAACGTTGTGGGAAAGCCGGTGGACGGACGTGGCGACATCAACGCCAAGATGCTCATGCCGATACATCGCGAAGCCCCTCTATTTGTGGAGCAGGCTACTGAAACGGAAATCCTAACCACTGGAATTAAGGTGGTCGATCTGCTGGCTCCCTATGCCAAAGGCGGAAAAGTCGGTCTGTTTGGTGGAGCCGGAGTCGGAAAGACAGTGCTCATCGAGGAGCTGATAAATAACATCGCCAAAGCCCATGGCGGATACTCGGTTTTTGCCGGCGTTGGAGAAAGAACACGCGAAGGAAACGATTTATATCACGAAATGATCGAGTCCGGCGTCATTGATTTGAAAGGTGATAAGTCAAAGGTTGCGCTGGTGTATGGCCAGATGAACGAGCCGCCGGGAGCACGTGCTCGCGTCGCTCTGACCGGTCTGACGGTGGCGGAATACTTCAGAGACGTGGAACATCAGGACGTTCTGCTGTTTGTGGACAATATCTTCCGGTTTACTCAGGCTGGATCTGAAATTTCCGCGCTGCTTGGACGAACACCGTCTGCCGTCGGATATCAGCCGACACTTGCCACGGATATGGGAGAGCTGCAAGAGCGCATCACCAGTACCGTAAACGGATCGATTACCAGTGTGCAGGCCGTTTATGTTCCGGCAGACGATCTTACGGATCCGGCTCCGGCGACGTCGTTTTCGCATTTGGATGCCACGACGGTTCTCAGTAGAAAAATCTCGGAGCTGGGCATTTATCCGGCCGTTGACCCGCTGGATTCCACGTCGCGCATGCTGAGTCCATACATAGTCGGCGATGAGCACTATCGAGTCGCCCGCGAAGTGCAGCGAATCCTCCAGAACTACAGATCTCTCCAGGATATAATCGCCATTCTCGGTATGGATGAGCTCTCGGAAGAGGATAAAATCGTTGTGGCAAGAGCGAGAAAAATCCAACGATTCCTGTCTCAGCCTTTTCATGTGGCGGAAGTCTTTACGGGAATGCCGGGTAAATTCGTCAGTCTTGCGGATACCATTAAGGGATTCAATGCCATAATCGCTGGCGAATGCGATCATCTTCCGGAAATGGCGTTTTATATGGTGGGAACTATCGATGAAGTTTACGAAAAAGCAACAACGATGGGAACAAATGTATAAGTGCGTGCCGCACGGGCATTAATGCTATCGCTACCGGTTGAAAGGTATGCCAGTTATACTTGCGATGCTGAAGCTGAGTCGACAAGAGAAAACGGGGCCAGCTTCAAGCTGGTGGTGGGGAGGTTATATTGAACGCTAAAATTCTAAAACTCGGAAAAGAATTATTCAATGGAGAGGCCGTAAGAATAGTTGTGCCGGCCGTTGAGGGGGAGATGTGTCTTATGCAGAACCACATATCCATAGTTACGGCTCTCAGAAAGGGATACCTGAAAGTATATCGACCTCTGGTTGAGCGTCCTATTTCCATTGCAATTGAACGAGGCGTATGTTCATTCTCAGATAATTCTGCTATATTTATCGTCGAAACTGCGGCTTAATAAATTCTTTTTTTGCTTCTGAGGTGTGTATGATTCCGGTTACTATTTCCATAATAAATCAGAAGGGTGGAGTGGGAAAAACAACAACGGCGGTTAATCTAGCTACGGCTCTTGCCGCCATAGGAAAGAAAGTACTGGTTATTGATCTCGATCCCCAGGGAAACGCTACTACGGGATTTGGTATGTCCAAGGGAAAGGGATTGGAGAGTAGTTACGGAGTTCTGCTGGGACTGGCAGAGGCAGAACAAGTCGTAAAAAAGACATATGTGGAAGGTCTGTTTCTCATTCCGTCCACCATAGATCTGTCCGCAGCGGAAGTGGAATTATTTACACTGCCGGATAGAGACAGTAAGCTAAGAAAAGCAATCGCTAACTTGGAATACGAATATATATTCATAGATTGTCCGCCTGGATTTGGATTCATAAACATAAATGCGTTAAATGCGTCCAATAAGATCATAATTCCGCTTCAATGTGAGTTTTATGCGCTGGAGGGGCTTGCCCAGTTGTTCAATACAATTCAGGGAGTTCGGAATACCATCAATAGTAAGCTAGTGGTGGCCGGTATTGTGCTCACCATGTACGATCGCCGCAATAGTCTGAGCGCGATTGTCGCCGGTGATGTGCGTGCGCATTTTAAAAACCTGGTTTTCGATACGGTAATTCCGCGAAACGTTCGCATAAGTGAGGCATCATCCCACGGAAAACCCGTGATTTTGCACGATATAAAATCCCAGGGAGCAATTTCACATATCGAATTGGCGCGGGAGTTTTTAAAAAGGGAATCACAAAATGAACAATAAAAGTTTGGGCAGAGGACTGGCGGCATTTTTGGATGTCGATACGACGCAACAGATTCCGGCGACAGTTGATAAGCCAGTTAGTGTGGATAAGCCAAATAGCGATAAATCCATAGTCAATATAAACGTTGATCACATCGTTAGGAATCCTTTTCAGCCCCGTCATGTATTTAACGAAGAAAATCTGGCGTCTCTGGCGGAATCCATCAAAAGAAAGGGAGTACTCCAGCCGATTCTTGTCACACGTCTGGAAGACGGAAAGTATCAGCTGATAGCGGGTGAAAGACGATTGCGGGCGACTAAAATGGCCGGTCTCGCGGAAATTTCCGCCATAATCACAAGTCTGAAGAGCGAAGATCAGCTGGAAGTTGCCATTCTCGAGAATATACAGCGGGAAGATCTGAATCCTATAGATGAAGCAGAAGCCTATCGCCGATTAATCGATGAATTTCAGCATACTCAGGAAGAATTATCTGAAATTCTCGGAAAAAGCCGCAGTCACATAACAAATACGCTGCGTCTATTGGTTCTTCCGGAAGATGTGAAATCTCTGGTAAAAGAAAGCAAGCTTACGTTCGGACATGCGCGAGCTCTGGTGGGATCGCCGGAAGCATCTCAGTTGGCAAGGAAGGTAATCGATCAGTCGCTGAGCGTGAGAGAGACCGAAAGTCTAATGAAAGATGTGAAAGTAGGTCATATACCAGTTGCAAATTTAAATCCAAAGAAAAAGCAGGCGCCTGATCCGGAAGTATTAAATTTGGCTAATCAGATTTCGGCGCTCATAGGTCTGAACGTTCGCATAAAATTAAAAAATCATGGCGGAACTGTGGAAGTGGACTTCGGGGACTTTGGAGAGTTGGATCAATTACTCATAAAACTAAGTCCGAGCCGGACTGGCGTTTAATGGCTTTGCCAACGTGACGTTGGATCCGTTTATTGCTTCGCCGTTGGTTGCAAGGTATGCGAGTGGTTGTACCACGGGCGCTAATGATTCTGCCTCCAGCTGAAGGGTATGCCGACTGTAATTGCGACGTTGAAGCTGATTCTGCAAGAGTAAATGGGTCTAGCGTCACGCTGGTCACGCTGGAAGGAGTATATAATGGGTATAATAAGAGCGGCATTTACCGTTGGTTCTTTTACGCTGCTGTCGAGAATAATCGGATTCCTGCGGGAATGCGTTATGGCGTTTACGCTGGGAGCTGGAATGTACACAGACGCTCTGCTAGTAGCGCTGCGATTTGCCAATACTTTCCGAAGAATCTTTGCCGAAGGAGCATTTAACGCCTCTTTTCTCCCAAGATTTTCTAAAGTCCTTGCAGGACAGGCGTTTTCTGCTTCGCTTTCTTCCGAAAGGTATGCGAGATGTGCTTGCGAAGTTGAAGCTAACTCAAAATCAGTAGAAGCCTGTGATGCAACCACCGTGACGTTTGATCCGTCTACTCCTCTTGATTCATCTGTAACTTCGCAAGTACAGTCGGCATACCTTGAAACCGGTAGCGAAGCAGTAAGCGAGTCCAGCGTCACGCTGGTGTTGGCGGATGTGTTTAGCGCTTTGGTATGGGCGACGCTTTTATTTTGTGCTGTGGTGCTTGTATTTTTTCCATCTATTCTTTCGGTTTTTGTATCTGGATTTGATGTTCTTAGCGAAAAATTTAAATTGACCATTATATTGGGCAGAATATGTTTTCCATATCTGATTTTAATATCAATTGCATCGCTTTTTGGGGGAGTGCTAAACTGCATAAACAAATTCGCCATACCATCTGCGGTTCATTCGATACTGAGTCTTTTTACAATGACCGCACTGCTCATTGGCTATACATGTGAATTATCATCCAACGTTACCGTTTATTTGGTTGCGGTATTTGCGCTTTTATCCGGCGTTGCTCAATCATATATTTTGTACGTCTCCATAAGGAAATATGGATTTCGTGTTTCATTGAGATTGAATTGTCTTACGGCCCCCGTCAAGGATATCATGAAAAACATGGTGCCCGGCATTATTGGTGCAGGAGTTTGGCAGCTGAATGTTCTAATGGATGCAACGGTGTCGTCGTATCTTCCAACTGGAACGATTACATGTATTAATTTGGCGGATAGACTCAATCAATTTCCGTTGGGAACGTTAGGAATCGCACTTAGTACCGCGCTTCTTCCGACATTATCCAGATACATCGCTGTGAAAGACTATGACAAAGCTAGCGCAGAATTGGAGCGTGGTATTTTATTTGCATTCTTTTTAACGCTTTTCGCAACGCTTGTACTGGTGGCGCTAAGTGAGCCGACGGTTGCAGTTGCGTTTCAAAGGGGGCAGTTTCAGGAGGAACACGTGAAAATTACGGCAGATGTGTTAATTGGATTTGCTGTGGGACTTCCGGCATTCGTATTAACAAAAATATTTTCAGCCTTGTATTTCGCCTGCGGAGATACCAAAACTCCGGTGATTTTCGGCGCCTGCTCCGTTTTTATAAACGCGCTTTTTATCGTTCTATTATTACCGATTTGGAAGTATTTGGGAATTGCACTGTGTACGTCCATTGCTGCTTTTTCAAACGCAATCATGCTGATGTGCTTTTCTCGTAGACACATGAAGATAAAACTAAGTCCAGGTTTTTTTATAAAAATTTCTGCGCAATTTATTGCAGCTTTAGTTACGTATTTCGTTCTTCGATATATTTCTAATGCCTTCTGGACTCCGGAAATCGGAAATCAATTGATAAAGTGGCTGATTTATCTGGGATTCTCTCTGGTGGCGGCAATAACGTTCTTCTCCACAACTGTACTTTGTCTCCTGTTATCGAAACAAAAGGAATGGAAAATATGGAAGTGTTAACGCACAGAATTAGAGCCGCTTCTCAAACCACAAACCTACCAATAAAATGGTAGGATGCGGTTTGGTTGCTATCTGACTAGATCGACTTATCTTGCCCATCTGTCTTTTTTTCTTTGTTTGCAGGTGTAGCACTCATTTAACTCAGTGATTGATTTCATTATCTCTAGAACAAGATCATTAAAAACTGGAACCTGGCTATGGTTTTTGTCTGGATGAAAAAGAAGCGCAGCAGTAAAATAGACGCTATTGGGTACTTTTGTATGTCCATGTACACATTTAGTAGCAGCATGTGTAAGCTCGCCCTTCTTTATATTAAGTTTACGTAGCTCTTCTGTATTATTACGCAGATCTTCCGCTCTTTCATTCAGCGTATTCTCTGGATTATTGCAAAACGTCACAAATTGATCAAATGACATTGCCGTTTTATAACCTAAAAATTCTGATATTTTCATAAGCTTCTCAGCAGTTCCAGAATCTTTTTGTATTTGGTAATAGAGCTCTTTTAGTTGTTCGCGCTTTTCTGCTTCAATTTTCCTGGCTTCTTCGACTTTTCTAGCTTCTTCAGCTCTTCTGGTTTCTTCGGCTCTTTTGGCTTCTTCAGCTTTTCTAGCCTCTTCGGCTCTTCTGGCTTCTTCAGCTTTTCTAGCCTCTTCGATCATTTTAGCTTTTCTCTCTTCTTCTGCCGCTACTTGTGCTTGTACTTCTGCCGCTTTTTTGGCTCTTTTCGCGTCTTCTGCAGCTATATCGGCTTTTCTCGCTTCTTCACGCATTTCCAATACCTTGAGTCGCTCCTTTAGAATTTTGACTACGTTGGCGCTTATATTGTTTTGACAACGCTCAATTATTTCTTTTAAAACTTCGATTAGTGGGGCATAATATTTGTTGCAACAAACAACACAACCACATATATTCAAAGAAACATCAGCTCCAAATGGAGTCCAATTTGTAACACTCTCGCAAGTATTTAGACTTTTTTCAATGTTTTTTGACGATACTAGAAGGGTGAGAATTTCCAACGCTACATCCTTGTCATATTTCAAATACGTGTGAGGTGATAAAAATTCATGCAAAGGGGTGCGCCCGACTTTGTCAATGGCATTTACATCAATGTCGTGTACACCAACTAGAAATCTTACAGCTTCGACATTTCCACGAATACACGCATCATGCAGCGCAGTCTCCCCATATCCATCTGTGGCGTTTACATTTGCTCCATGACGAATCAGCCAATCCATCATTGCAATATCACCTCTCCGTGCAGCATTTGTTAAGAGTAAAATGCCGCCTTTGCTGCTATCTATATTTTCATAATGCTTTCCAGCATAATCTATAGGACCTTCGAATTTTTGTAAGGTCGCAATACTGCGATCACTAGAACCTTCACTATACATGGCATTCAGTGAATTCATTAACAACAGCGTCAACAACACACCAAAAAGTTTTCTTATAATCATAATCGGTTCCTCCAATAAAATACTCATCCAGTATATCCGAAGAAGAAAAAAATGTCAAGAAAAATCGATGGTGTTTTTGAAAATTTTACACAATATCTTCGGTGTTTTTTACAGTTAGTGGGTGGTGTATTTTGTTCTTCGATAATTTGAAGGTAGCGAAGCAGAAAACGCTCATGATGCAACCACTGTCACGTTGGTTGCATTATCTTTGGGCGACTGCTATCATATTTAAGGTACGTAACAGGTCTAATGAAAGATGATTGCTGTTAACTGTGGAGATTGCAATGAGAGATAGAAAACGGTGTGCTTGTTCGAAAATAAAATTTGTAACAACAGTGGTTATGGCTGCTGCGGCTGGATTTGCATTGTCACATTTCGTATTTCCTACGGCAGTTCCGCCCGAAGTACCGCCATGTATCGAAAAGTTATTCAAGACTCACAAGCTTTTTCAATATTGCAAACCTGATACCCGCGAGTTGGCGTTCCTTGAAAAGGGCGGCGAATACTTTCCTGACTATAAAAATCCACGTACTTTCAATGATAAAATAGCATATATTCTGCACAATTATTATCATAAATCCCCAATAACATGGCATATTGGTAATAAATATATGGCGAAAGAATATGTTGCTCAGGCCGTTGGCGAAGAGCATGTGGTTAAGTTGCTTGGCGTCTGGGACAATCCGAGCGATATAAAATGGGATGATTTGCCCAATCGTTTTGTCTTAAAAACTGCTCGCGGTCACTTGGGAAAACAGGTGATAGTGGTGAAAGATAAAAACAAGCTGGACATTACTGCAACAATAAAACAGCTGGAAGAATTTTGTAAAATTGCTGGAATGGGATGTGTGAAAACAAATCGCGTCATTGCGGAAGAATATCTGGAATCATCTGATGGCGAAAAAGCGGTTAGAGATTACAAATTCTTTGGTTCCTATGGAAAGGTTTTGTTTGCATATTGTCTGGAAGCCAGCAGTGGCGACACATGCGATGTGGACACTAAATCTTCTTCCTACTATTCAGTACCTGATTGGAAAAAGCTGCCTTTTAAGGTCGGTTATCATGAACAAAACGATGTTCCCAAGCCGAAACATTTTGATCGAATGATTGCGCTGGTCGAAAAACTGTCGGAATCTTTACCATTGATTCGGGTTGATCTCTATGAGGTCGGAGATAGAGTGCTCGTGGGAGAATTAACAGAAGATGCATGTGGCGCTAAGTATATATTTTCTCCTCTAGTTTGGGATTTCAAACTAGGTGAAATGTTCAATGTTCCAACATTGGAGGAGCTGAATAAAATAATAGAAAACGACAAGAAAAAATACGGAAACGAAGGAGTTGGGAATTGGTAAGCAAAGCCCATTATACCTGTTGTAAAACCTTCCTATATCCTGTATTTTTGTCGTCGATCCAGTGCTCGAATCCTCATGTACATCTGAGTACACTGCGGTTCTGCGCTTCGTGTCTCATAAAAAATTTTCGGATATAGTCGGTTTCGCAATAGGTCTATTGTATATTAGAATTTTAACTACTTATTACTTTTTGGCCTTATCATGCTCGCTATTATCTAGTATGCTCATTAGAGTTTAGCTCAATTGCTGTGTGGATTGTTTTTTAGTTGGAGAATAGTAGTTTATGGATAAAGAAAAAGCCCTAGAGGTTGCTCTTTCTCAGATCGAGAAGGCATTTGGTAAAGGTTCCGTGATGAAGCTTGGTCAGCGCGGAAGTCTTGTGGAAATAGAAGCTGTTTCCACTGGATCGATTGGATTGGATATGGCTCTGGGCATAGGTGGATTTCCAAAGGGAAGAATCATCGAGATTTTTGGCCCAGAAAGCTCCGGAAAAACGACGCTGGCTCTCCATGCCGTAGCTGAATCCCAGAAAAAAGGCGGAATCTGTGCCTATATAGATGCTGAACACGCTCTCGATCCAATATATGCAAGAAAATTAGGCGTTGATGTGGATGCACTGATCTTGTCTCAGCCGGATACCGGAGAGCAAGCTCTGGAAATCGCAGATACTCTCGTGCGATCCGGCGCCATTGATATTCTCGTGGTGGACAGCGTTGCGGCTCTCGTTCCAAAGGCGGAGATCGAAGGAGAAATGGGAGATTCGCACATGGGATTGCAGGCGCGACTCATGAGTCAGGCTCTGCGTAAGTTAACGGCCACTGTTTCGAAATCCAATTGCATAATGATCTTCATAAACCAAATACGCATGAAAATAGGAGTATTCTTCGGAAATCCAGAAACCACAACCGGAGGTAACGCTCTGAAATTCTATGCTTCTGTCCGATTGGATATTCGCAAAGTCGGATCCCTTAAGGACAAAGAACAGGTCGTAGGCAATCAAGTGAGGGTTAAAGTAGTAAAAAACAAAGTTGCTCCTCCGTTTAAAGTTGTTGATTTTGATATTATATACGGGGAGGGAATATCCAAAACCGGAGAGCTCATTGATATTGGAGTAAAAATCGGCGCCGTAGATAAATCAGGATCCTGGTATTCTTTTGGAGATCAAAAGTTGGGACAGGGAAAAGAAGCAACACGCACGTTTCTAAAGGAACATCCTGAAGTTGCGGATAAAATAGAGCAATTGATCAGAAGTAACGGCGAATTGGTTTCCGAAGTTACCGATATGGTCGTAGAGTGAGTATCTGCGATACGGGCGTTTACTGTTTTATTACCAGCGGAGTGGTTGCACTACTGGCGTTTACTGCTTCGCTACTGGTTAAGATGTATACACAGCGTGTCTACAATGCCAAAGCGTATGTTGTTTTTTCTGGATCCCTACGTCGCTACGCTTCTCTGGATGACGAAAAATGCTAAGATTATCGTCATTCAGAGAACCAAAGGGTCGTAGTAATCCAGAAAAAGAAAATCTAACTTCTCAGTGTAGATCTTCGATATTGAGCGGATTCAGCGTGAAAAATGCACGTCCTGCGAAGACTTCGATGTTGAAGTGTGGGTCTCATGATTAAACGCCTGTGGTGCAACCACTGTCACGCTGGTGGATATGTTTTTTTTGTAATGGGCGTCTGTCTGTATACATTTTCAGACGCCATTATGAAATATTTTATGCTGTTGTACGGTGTGAATCAGGTGACATTTTTGCGTACCATGTGCAGATTTATTCCGCTGATGCTTTTTGCCATTTACAAGCGGATTAATCCCATAAAGACCAACAGAGTTTGGGAAAACATTTTCCGTTCTATTCTGGCGTCTATCGGAACATACGCTTTTATGTTAGCATATAACTGTGGTGCAAACATGATGGACGTGGCAGCCGTAGGCTATACTACTGCTATTTTCATCGTGCCGCTGAGCGTATTACTGCTAAACGAAAAGTTTCACATACGAGATGCAATTGCTACTGTCGTAGGATTTTTGGGAATATTGCTTGCCTTCAGACCTGGATGTGGTATTTTTCAATTTGGAGTTATGTTTGCGGTTATTGGAGCTGTTATTGCCGCACTAAATCAGGTGATTATCAGGAGATTATCGTCGACTGATAACGAATTAACCATAATTTTTTATCATCACGTCACGCTTCTTCTACTGAGCTTCATTATAACTGGGGTCGGTGATTTTAAGGCTCTGTTGCCAACAGATGCGTTTTACATAATTATAGGTGGCGTAATTGGAGCCATTGCCCAGTATTGCATAATGCATGCGTTAAAATTATCTACCAGCATCAGTCTTGCCTCTGCGGCATATACTTCACTAATTCCAGTTACATTCCTGGATTTTTTTATATACAATAAAGTTCCGGATATTTATATAATCGGTGGTTTGATTCTCATAGTTGCCGGAAGTATCAGTGTCATATCAGGAAGACGCTGAATATTGCGATACGAGCGTTAATGCTATTGCTCCGGTTGTGAAATGTATATATCGTGCAATCTTCAATGTCGAAGCTGAATTAGTAAACGTACGTGATACGATATTGTCGAAGTCAAGCCTATTTGACGAAAGATCTTTTGCTTGAATATGGCGCACGGTTTGGATTATATCAACCCCCGCTATGAGAATCTATCCCAAAATTGCTTCCGTCAACTAATGTGGCTACATTGGAAGCAATTTTGTGGGAGAAGGTTTTACCTTAACATTTTGATTATTCCTTCAAAAGAAGATCCAAAAAGCCAGGGCCTTGGTGTGGCGAATACCATTGCGAATGCCGTGGCGTAGACCATGGCCAATAAGGCGGCTGCTCTGAACTTTTAACAACAAGTTCTCTCAATCTCTGTATCTGTGTACGTACATGACAGCAGCTAGATGCGAAAGGATTGCAACAAGGCGCGGCTCCAGTGCCTCCACGGTGATATAATGCGGCATCCAGTTCCTCATAGCATTTTTCAAGATTGGCAAGGCCTTCTGCTGGATATGGATCAGTTGGCGAATGGCTATTGTTCCACGTCATTATCTTTGCACTTGTGTTTTCGTACGCTTCTTGCAAGTTTTTTGCGGTATCCCTAACTAGATTAGCTCCTTTGTAAGGATAGCAATCGTTCCAACGAGACTTTTCATGTGCGATGTGCGCTTCTACATCATTAAGCTTCGGATGTGGCGGTAATACCGTTGGCAATAGATCACCGAGTACATGTTTTATGGCATTCTTCGCAGCGTTGTTGTCAGGTGGTGGGGGAACATCGCAAGCAGCTGATCTTGTGGATGTAGCACTTGGTAGAGCATCCCAAGAACTTGATCTTGTGGATGTAGCACTTGGTAGAGCATCCCAAGAACTTGATCTTGTGGATGCAGCACTTGGTAGAGCATCCCAAGAACTTGATCCTGGAAAAGAACTAAATGGCTCAGTTGGTCGTGCAGCACTTGGTGGAGGCGGAGCATCATAAGCAGTTGGTCGTGCAGCACTTGGTGGAGGCGGAGCATCATAAGTAGTTGGTCGTGCAGCACTTGGTGGAGGCGGAGCATCATAAGCAGTTGGTCGTGCAGCACTCGGTGGAGGCGGAGCATCATAAGCAGTTGGTCGTGCAGCACTCGGTGGAGGCGGTAGTGATGAAGCAGCTTCAAGAGATTGAAGTACCCTTTCTGCACGATCAGCAAGTATGCTAACTAACGCTGCTTTATCTTTCAAATTCTCAGCATAATGTTCAAGACTTGGAAAAGCGCCAGTGTCGTCAAAAAAACGGTTGTTCTGATGATTTTTAGAATAGAACTCAGAAAAAGACAAAGATGCAGGAACTACTGAATGCGACGGTCCTTGCGGCGGGAATCCTTTTTTTTCTCGATCATAAACTGCTTGGCATTTTACGTAGTCGTCAATCCACGCTCTAATATTTTCTAGCCTATTAGCTAATAATTCGAGGACAGGAACCACTGGTCCGTCGTAACGTTCCCATCCTCCGCTACAGAAGTGATTCCAAATTTCATTGGCTTTTGCATAAAGCGCATTAATCTCGTCTTGAGTATAGGCTTTTACTGCGCTACTTGCGCTCCCTGTTTCTAGCACCGGCGGATTGTTTTGCATACTACAATCTGCCTCCATCGCTGCCCAAAGACAAAGGGCAATCATCATACTTCTATTCCAGTTTATTCTCATTTTTTATCTCCATAAGTTATATATAAATCGTATCAAATATCATTTTTGCATCTAAAATCGTAGTTACGTCATATCTTCCTCCTTTAATTATTTCACCAATACCAACCACTGTCCCACAAATTGCTTCCGCCAGCTAATGTGGTTGCCTTGGAAGCGACTGTGGGAGGATGTTTCGTCATTCTATGCACATACTCCTTAAAAACCTGGAGGAGGTGACGATGGTCGGCCTGGGTGCCGCCAAGGAGGCAGTCCTGAGCTTCTGAACGGCTTTGGTTTGTCGTGGAATACGATAGGTTTTTTAGAAAGCTCTCTCAATTCATGTATCTTTTGTCTACTATTTGGAGCCTCCACCTCCTCGCCGTCTCGACCCCAAAAGGTATCGGCGAATTTATCAGAGGTCACCTCGAGATCAACGAGACGGTGAACTGGATACTTCTCTCTTAACGCTCCCTCATTGAGCCATTTTTGTATCTCTGCATTTGCGCTTTCATATGCTTTATTCAGCTCTTCTAAATCTTTTTCAGCCCCAATCCTATAATTCCTATAATATTTTCTGCATTTTTCATCCAATTCATCCGCAATATGCGGCAGGCGAGACACCTGCCAGTATACAGAAAAATAGTGTTCTATTGCCTTTTTAGATTCTGCATTCCCAGAAAAGCGCTCTAACAGCTCAGCCCGATCATGCTCATTATCAACACAGCGTCTGAGCAGTTCACATAGGTCATTTTTATTATTCTCAAAATCATAGAAACGAGAGCGGGCAAAAGCAACCTCTTTAATAAACTTCAGAATATTACTGTGATATTCAGGCATCTCACACAGTGCAGTTTCAATGTCATTGAGCTCTTTCTTTGCTTCTTCTAGCTCTTTGTGATTAGTAGCCATATCAGATTCAGCTTTAAGCTTCGGATGTGGTGGCAATACAGTTGGCAACAAATGGTTGGCAAAAGGAATGCCTGAGTCTGAGCAAGACAACAACGAATCTTCTGACCTTTGACCATCCGGCTCTATCTGCGGGCAAGGAGAAGGTGTTGAAAAAGAAGAATCGTGAAAAGAAGAACCATGAGGTGGTGGTGGACAAGCAAAACCATGAGGTGATGGTGGAAATCCGTTTGAATCAACTCTTTCTGCACGGTCGGCAAGCATGTTAATCAACGCAACCCCATCCCTTTGATCTTTAGCATAATCCCCAAAAGTTTTTGCATTGATGCAAAAATCGCCTTCCTTTATCCATTCGATAAGACGACTTACCCTCTGACCTACTCCATTATCCATTCTGAATGGCATTTTTGGGGCGCAACCGAATTCCTTACATATGGACAAACTACTCCATATTTCGTCGGCTTTTGCGTAGAGCGCATTGATCTCGTCTTGAGTGTAGGCTTTCACTGCGCTACTCGCGCTCCCTGTATTAGTTTCTAGCGCAGGCGGATTGTTTTGCGAGCAATCTGCCTCCATTGCTGCCCAAAGACAAAGGGCAATCATTATACTTCTATCCCAGTTCATTCTCATTTTTTATCTCCATAAGTTATATATAAACCGTATCAAGCACTGCTTTTTGTGCTTTTAATTTGCAATTACGTCATTTTTCTCTCCGCATTGTTTTCTTAAGCTTGAATAATAGCACGCCAATTGTTAAAAAACGATTAATTTATTGTGATGTTTCTAATAAATATCGCAAACATTTTTGGTTGTTCAATAGCTCTGTTGCGCAACCTTTCTCTGTTTGGTATTTTTGTCGTCGATGTTTGCAGCATACGCGTTTCATCATTATCGCCTCCAATGTCACGTTGGAACATTGTCGGTTTCGCAACAGATCTAATGTACATGTTTGGCTCCAGGTTCGATCGAGAGAAAAAAACGGAAATAATTTCAATTTTTTCATAAAATTAACAAAAAAGAAATGTTTTTGTTATTTGATGTTAAAAGCGACTAGGATTGTGGAAATGCGCATAGATATAATTGTTCCAACTTTCGATACTTCCTCCTATGAGGTGACGCTAACGGCGTGGTACAAAAATGTTGGTGAAAAGATATCTAAAAACGAAATTATAGCAGATGCAGAAACATCCATGATTGCCTGTGGTATCACGTCTAGCTACGACTGTATATTGGCCAAAATCATTGCGAAGGAAGGAACGAGCATACCGCAGGGGTCGCGAATCGCCATAATAGAAACCGATGTTAATGCTGATCTTAGCAAGATTACTAAAGAAATAGAAGCTGAGGAATTGTTAAATGAATCCAATGCAATTAAGAGGGAAATTGAGGAAGATTACAAAAACCTCTCTCCTGAATTAATTGCAGAACTCAAGCAGAGACGAGCGCTAGAGTTGGAAAGCTTACGCAGATCAAAATCTCTACGCAATTCATACACTGATGGCATGGAAAACAAATCTGAACTGAAAGACGCGCCTCCTACCGAATACTTGCTTTCCGTAGCTGGCATTTCCGAGAGTCTCGTTGATAAAACAGCGCGCGTATCGATGTTTAGTTCCTTTGCCGATTCAATAATTGAGGAGATGCAGGAAACCGAAGAGATAAAAGAAACTGTACTGGATGAATTACACGAAGAGGCCAAAGAAAAGGTCACGAGCATTATCGATACAACCAAAGCTAAGGCTATGGATGAAGCGAAAACATTGAGGGAAAAAATTCTGGAAGAAGCGAAAAAAGTGGCGTTGGTTCAGGCGGAGGAACTAAAGTTAAAAATCATAAAGGAATACGAAGAAAAAGCCACCAAGGAAGCTCAGGAATCTCATGATAAAATTGTGCAGGGATCGATGTTAGAAGCGGAGAATACCAAAAACAAAATAATCAACGATGCTACGGAGGCGGCAAAGGAGGAAGCGGAAGGAATAAAAACTGAGATTATTAAAAAAACGGAAAAAGAAGCAGAAATCAAGACGCAGGAAATTTTGACGGAAGCAATAACTGCAGCAAGAGAAAAAGCCAAAGAAGAAGCGGAAACTGTCGCAAAGGAAATTGTAGAGGGAGCCATTCAGGAGGCGAAAAATGAGGCAAAGGCTATAAAGAAAGAAATAATTCATTCGGCTCAGAAATTTGAGGAGGAAATAATGGAGTCGGAGAAAAAAATAGCCGAAGCAGAATCGATCAGGAGAGGCATCATACAATCTGCCAGTGTTGAAGCAGAGGTATTGAAACAGCGAGCCTTGGATTCCGCCAGTATCGAGGCTGAAGAATTGAAAAATGATATCTTATCTTTTACGAAGAGGGAGTTTCATTCGCTTTTGGAGGATATCAAAAAGGAAGCACGCCTCGAAATAAAAAATACGATAGCTGAGGTCGTCACTAACGTAAGATCGGAAACAGACGAAAAACTCAAAAATACGTGTAACGCGGTAATGCAAAAAATAGAGGAGGTAATAGAGAAGGAAAATAATTTTAAGAAAAATATCATTGAGGAAAGGATAGAAGATCTAAAATCCATCATAGAGAAGGAGAACAATTTCAAAAAAAGTATCGCGGAAGAAAGGATAGAGGAACTAAAAATCAGCAAGGAAATTGTTCGCCAGTTGCTAAATACGCCAATGGAGAATTCTTCTCCGGAAATGTTTGCCGATACCTGGAAAAAACCTACGTTTTTTTCATCTCCCGGTGATGAAACGGTTCCCATTGATTTTCTGAAGCAGCGCATCAATGAAAAACTCCGGTCTTCAATGGAATCATCGGTAATTTCCACCGTATCAAACGAAGTCGATATGAGTGCCATACTTACCATAGAAAAAACATTCGGACAGGAATTCACGAAAAAATACAACACTCGTCTTGGATTTACCCCGTTCTTCATATTGGCTAGTATTTCAGCTCTGAAAGAGTACAAGATGTTTAATGCCCACATTCATGGAGAAAATATTATATATAAAAATAGCTATGACATATCCATCATAACCTGTGGAAACGATGGTATTTTGGCTCCAGTAATTAGAGGCGCTGATAAGCTTTCCATCGCGGATATAGAAAAGAACATGATTGCCCTATCCAAGCGAGCCGTTGATGGAACTTTGTCCGTGGAAGAAGTTTCCGGAGGAACGTTTACGGTTGTGAATGCAGGAGTATATGGCTCCCTAATGGGAACGGATCTGCTAAATCCTCCTCAGGTTGCGACATTGAGTGTACACCGTATGCATGATCGACCAATTGCCATTGATGCGGGTGTCGAAGTGAAACCAATGCTGTACATTTCATTGTCCTACGATCACCGAATTGCAGATACAAAAACCGCCTCTGAATTCCTAATAAGTGTAAAAAGATATGTTGAAAATCCAGGCTGGACACTGCTTGGATTATAAGATGGAATTTTTATGCTCTCATGACATGCTATGGAGCATCAGTCACATAGGACCGAAAGGCCCCATGCAACTGAGCTAAAATGCGCTCTACTTCTTCTGCGCTCTTAACTTTGCAATAGTAGCGGCAATTGGTACACGATTTACTATATCTTGATCAATAATTGCTGGATCCCCCTGGGTATACAGTAGCAGGTCCGGCGGTGATAACCTTCCTATTTCGGTCAATGAATTCAGAAATCTTATCGAATCATCATCCTTTCTGTCACGAAGCCTTTCCAATGTTGACGTAATGAAATTTTGCAGATACATTTCACGTATACTATTTAAGTATTTCAATATCGCAAATTGTTCAGGTCGTTCATCTTGTCTACGCTCTATTTCCACTTTTTCTTGTTTTGATAATTCCAATAATTTTTCGTCACCACTCTTTTTCCAAAAATCTATGCTTTTTGCACTATATGCATCATCCGCATAACCATTGGTAATTTTATTGCGCACAAGAGAAATCGGACTTTCATTAAATTCATTTACAATCAATATATTCGCTTTGTTTTCAACAAGAAACTGAACCATTTTTAGATGATTCCCTCTTACTGCTTCATGAAGAGGGGTTTCAAGATATTCATCCTGCAAGTTCACCAATGCACCGTTTTCCAAGAGGATCTTGACTGCATCTATATGCCCCCCTCTAGCCGCGTCATGAAGACATCCCTCTGTTTTCGCATCAATTCTTTTCGCATCAATAAGATCTTTCAGCATATCCAACCAGCCGTTAGCAACAATACCGCTGACATAACCTCGTTGAGCCACGCTTGCTCCATGATCTATCAACAACTGTAGTATCTCTTTGTTATGGACATCCAAGGCCATCTTGACTGGACTTTCAAAAGTTCTCGAAAACTTAGGCTCGAATCCTCCCATTGATTGTTCTTCATGTGCATTCATATTTGCGCCATATTCCAATAAACGCTCAACGGCCTGAAAATTTTCGGCATTTACAGCATAGGTAAGAGGAGACATTTTACCAGGGGTCTGTGGATCTACAATAGCACCATTGGAAATAAGCACCTCTGCTATTCCAAGATTTATATTTTTTTGCCCACCCATAGCATATTGAAGTGGCACCATGCCAAGATGGCTTAGCTTATTGACTTCAGCATAGACAAAATCATCTCCTTGAGTTTTATATCCTGAAAGCAAACGGCCAATCTCGAAAATATTCCTTTCTCGAACAGCATAATGTAATGGATATTCTTTTGATAGTATTTCGTCATTCTTTTGGCGATCCTCCTTAAGTATCCTTATAGTTTCTTCGACGAATGACTCTGTATTTTTTGGCTGGATAGCAGCTGCAACATCGGCAAGACTTTCGCTAAGCACGTTCGTATTTTTACCTACAAATGATTCAGTACCATTTTGCAGGATAGAAGCCTCACCAGCAACATGAACAGCAAGACTTACACCAAAAACACATATAGCAATAACTTTTTTCATAAAAACTCCTTGACTTATAAATTCACATCAACTATATTTTAACTATTTATTCGATCTATTTATAGAGTATCATACTTTTTCTATCGAATGCTATATCTTTTTTTATGATGTTAACTTTTTTTTAACATACTCCATTTAACATTACGTATTAGATCTTCTGCGAAATCGATCATATTCGATGGTTTTTAGTGGATTGTGGACTCAGTAAAGTCGTCACGGAATTGTATCATCTCGACTTCGCCAAGAATGACGAGCAGGGTGAGTATTTTTTCTCGATGCTGTTTAAGTGACTTCACTTTAGACGCCAATCTAGCTTGGACATCGGATGTAAGAAGGTTATGTGGGAGATCTATGCACATTCAAATGAGAATGTGGGTTTTGCATAACTGGGCCCCTACGTCGCGCTGTGCGCTCCTCTGGATGACGAAGTGCTGAAACTGCCGTCATCCAGAACCACGAAGTGGCGTGGGATCCAGAAAAAAGAAAATCCACCTTTTGATCTTGAATATGTATATATGGGCAACTTGAATTGTTTTTATTTGTAATAAAGGGAGATCGTAATGGATCAATATGTGAAACTAATGTGCGCCGGACTATTGGGGAGCATGGCCTGTGGAGATAGTATGGCTCTTAAAATCGACACTCTTCAGAATATATATAATAATGTTAGAGTGCAGGATGGAGGCGCAGCCATTATTTTTGAGAGGGTTTTTCAGGCCTTTACTTCTGCGTATGCTTTTCGTCAAGAGTATGTTTTTAGTAAAAAGCCTGAAAAAGCCTACGAAAAACTCGAAGGTGATGCTGCAAACGTGCTTGGTCGGCTTTTGATGAATTTTGATGGATTCATTAGGGAGAATGGAAACGAACGTGTGGACGAATATAAAAACTTTGCTGCTACGGTAGCAGGAATAGCTAGAGAAAAATTGAAAGCAATTTTCGACGCGGGGAATCGGTTGATCAGAGATAGCGAGATCAAGGAAATCGCCAGGGCTGCCAATTATACTTTTTATGCTCACGTGCTAAGAAGTCAACTTGGCGAAAATCACACTGCCGCACTTAGGTATCTTTCCCTTGGTTTTAAAGAAAACACCAATTTGAGAATAACTTTCAAAGCTCTACTTGAACAAATTGCGGTAGTGTCGACACCAGAGTCTGCACCAGAGCCTGCACCAATAGTATCTGCAGAAATATGGCCTATTGAACTCGTAGATGAAAACGTTCCTTATGATGGAGATTGCGGTTTTCATGCGCTGGATCTTGACCGGAAGCGAGCTCAGAAGCCTGGGAGTCCTACTAGTCAGAGCAGAACAGTAATCATTGGGGATATAGAGAATGCACTAGATAAAGGAAGTGATGCTGAAAAAAAAGCAATAGTAGAGCTGATTGCTCCGGAAATATTTACTCGTTACAGATCTCCTGAGGGTTATGACCAAGCAGACATGATGCCTGCTATGTTAGATGACAAAACTAAGGAACCTCTATTGCTTCCGGAATTCTTCGACGTTGATCATGTTCCACCTCATGTTTTGTTAAAATTCTGTCAAAATGAAAAAATCATCAGAAGCTACTTAAAATTTATGAGACAGAATAAATTTTCAACATGGCTTGAGACTCAGTCAGATAGTTCCTACCCATATTCAACAGGCATAATAGATGCAGTGGCACATATTAGAGGCAAAAATTTAGTTGTTGTTGACTTTTATGATAGGACACTCATCCATGCGCGTCCTTTTCCTGGAGCAAAGCCAGAGGACACTATATATATTTTAAAGGAACCAAGACACTATAGGAAAGCAAAGCCAGTGGGATCGTCTTCTCCAGCTTCAACTGGATCATCATCATCTTCTTCAGCTCCAGATATATCGCAGCTACCACCTCCACCGCCTCCTCCGGCTACAGGTATATCACAGCTGCCTCCTGCTCCACCGCCGCCTCCATCTTTAAGCGATGAAGATCTTGCCATTGTTGATCAGTTTTCTGTGTATGGAGTGGATAAAGATGTGACCAAGAGCAAACTAGAACAAATAAAATCGCGTATACGCGATGGCTTTGATCCGCAAGAGATTGCAGATGCTATTATTTTTGGTCAGATCTAATCGTTCACACAAAGCCGTAAAGTCTCCCGTAATGGAGCTTTGCGGCTTCGCTTTCTGCCACAGATTCTCCTGTCTTAGTGATAGAGATGTAGTTCTCGGTGCTTAATCCACCAACGAATTCAGAAGTTCCAAAATATTGAACTGGCATTACGGAAAGTCTATGCCGCCGGACGCCATTGGATTGCATCTGATTAGTCTTGCGAATGTCTTGAGTATGCCATTGAATAGTCCAAATTTTTCTATGGATAATATAGCGTATTCGGAGCAGGTCGGATAGAATTTGCACTGCGATTTTAGGTGTGGAGAAATGGCCGTCTGGTAAAATCTAATCAGAATAATCGCTATCTTGCGCATCTTTGGACTTTCCGATTGAGGGACTCAAAGGCTCTCTTGGCTGAGTCAATTAGCTGCGACCACTCTGCAGAATACATCGATTTTCTTGCTATAAAAACATAGTCCACACCAGACATACCGACTTCATTGGCAACGATATCGGCGATAGCGCGCATTCGACGTTTGCATCTATTTCTTACAACAGCGTTTCCGACTTTCTTGGACGCAGTAAAACCAACTCGAAAGCAATCAAGACCGTTCAGATCACACTGAACGACCATCGCTTCGAGTTTAAAATACATACCAGATTTGGAAATTCTCAGAAAATCTCTTCTTACGCGAATTCTCGAATCTTTTTTCAATGTTGCACTATGCCGACAGACGTGCACGTCCCCTTGCTCTTCTGGACTTCAAAACATTGCCGCCAGCTGCGGTTCTTGCTCTGAATCCGTGTCTACGCTTGCGAATCAGCTTGCTTGGGTTATAGGTAGGCCTGGCCATATCTTCCTCTAATACTTAATTGAGACATCAGTCTAACAATAGTACCGCAAATGTCAAGAGCTACATTGCTAAGTTTTATCTTGTGGAGATGCTTTTTCAGAATTAGGATGGGGAATCCACAATTTCTCAAAAATATTTTTACATTCGTTATAGGTTTCTTCCGAAATAAAGAGATCGAAATTCAAAGCATCGAGAATGCATTTTTCTACGCAATTGATGTTATTTAGCCCAATTTTGAACAGCAGCGCCCAATCCATATTTGAATAGTGCCAATCATCTGATAATTTGCCTGCCAATAGCAGACACCCAAGAAAAATCAAACGAATATTATGGTTGCGAATGTAAATTATCGGCTCAACACCTTTTTCTATTTTGCGACCAGCCACGATATATAATCTCTTCAGCAGAATTAGCGACGTCATTAGTTGCGGCAATCCAAACCTTAGTTTCGCTGCAGCTTGTCCGATAATATATCCCAGGTCACATGATACGTTAGAAGCGAAAGCTAATCGTTCCCAAGATGGCAACGTTTCGGTGATCTGATGTGCGATGAGAGCGATCATGTTATGAGTTAGCTTATCTTCCGGACACACAGGCGGTGGAAAACTCAACGCCATATCTCTTGTCGACAAAACAGTCATTCTTCCAATTCCTATGGAAACCTTCTCCAGAATAGAAAACAAAAACAGCTTAGATGGCTCTAGCAGGCAATCAATTGCTTTTACCTGTAGATCGTATTTACTATGTAACGCATTTCGTAAATTCTGTAGTTCAGATGTTGGCAGAAAAATCTTTTCAGCTTCGCTCAGAGTCATCACGTCAAGTGCTACACTATTACTAGAAGACGATGATGAAGAGAGTTCAGCAATGGACATTTCCACAGTGCCTTCCGCATAAGGTTGTAATACTTTTTTTTCTAGAAAATGGACGGTGAGTTCTGGTTTTATGCATTTTTGAATATTTTTGGCAAAATACAGCGAGACCGAAATAATGCCGTTTGTGCGGGTTATTTTGTTTGGTCCGAACACTGCCTCGTTATGTTTAAAACATAGATCTCGTTGTTGATTTACTGGAATTTGTTTTTTGCATTCGTCATCGGTGGGAAGCATAGAGCATAATTCACCAAAAGCAAAAAATAGCAGAATAAAAAACTTTTTAACCATGGACTTTCTCTTCAAATTTCAAGAAAAAACACAAGACCGCATAAAATACAAAAGAGTGGCTGCAATCAAAAATCACAATAAGCTTGCGTTATGCGGCTATCTACAATTGTTATAATATCAAAAAACATTTAAAATATAGTTAACATTTAAACGTTTATTTTGTACAAATATAAGAATTTTTAATTTGATGTGGTATAGTCGTCCCTGAAGAAGGGATTTTTTATTAAAATTTGAGTGCGTTGGATTGATTTTTATGTTATAATAATTGCAAGATTTGATTTGGAATTAGCAGAAAGGTTGCAAGAAATGGTACCGGAAAAGACAGAATCTAGGCAGTCTCATT